>NZ_WXWS01000155.1:0-80042 GCF_009904715.1 Vibrio sp. V42_P2S4T144
TAACAAGGCGCATAAATACGGGCATCAACACAAAACTGTCCGAAATTGGCCTACACTATAAATTAATATAATAATTAACATATAAATTACGCTTTGCAGTTGGCGGTCTTGTAAAACTTTAGAGGGTAGAATGGCCGCAAATACTTATAATGAATGCTTAGAGAAGAACAAACACCTGTGTCGACGATGCTATCCCCGAAAGGATACGTCGATTCACCACGGCATCCACTCGGGCCAGTTCGTGCTCTGTGATTGCCTTGTGGCTGAATTGATGCGATATCCTGGGCCGGCGGGGATCAAAGGGCTGGATTCTGAGTACCTTGTGATGAATTGCCATTACCGCGAACTGGTAGACCTGCCTTGCGGCTACGCTTTTTATGGTAAGCGCTTAGAAGAAATGCCGACGTGTGTCAGTGATGAAGTCGCTCAAGGATATGCCATCCAAGATAAGCTCATTATGGAAGAGCACCAAGCTATGGTATTTGCAGATTGCGATTATTTTTTCGGCAGCAGTGTCAAATTGCATACCATTGAAACCCAAAAATACCCGTTAGTGGACCTCAACGGAAATTTGATGGGCACCACATTTTTGATTAATGATTTCTTTCGCGTTACCGAATCTAGGCACGTCAAAGTGCCCGATTTTGCCGATCTCGCAAACCCCCTCAGCATGGCAGAAACCAGACTCATCTTTTGTAAGCGCATGGGCCTTTCAGACAAAGAATCCGCAGAGAGACTGGGCGTAACGCCTTCTACCGTGCGCTCAATGAAGGCACGCATACGAGATAAGACCGGCTACAGCGTGTCTGAGCTGCGCACTTTATTGTCTACTTGCTCATCAACCAAGCTAATCACCAAGACCGACTCATTCCGTATTCGTTAGGTTTGTGGACGTTTTTGTCTACATACAACATACGGGTTCTTATGCATACTCGCCCACTATTGAGTCTTTGATTTATATAAAAAAGATGTAAGATACTGTATATTTGAACAGTATCTATGTTGGTGCAAAGGTTGTACTTCCATAATAAGAAAAAGGAGAAGACGTAGTGCTAGGTGACTACTTTCATACTGTGATAACTCATATTGAGAAATCGGATTTTGGAACGGGCTTTATTGAGTCTGCAGGACACAGGGAAACGGATGTCACGATTTCAGAGAATGAAGCGATTCAGAATGGCTCGCCCTCAACTTTTCATTCGAAAGGAGGAACGCTTTCCCCCTACTGTGAAGAGACGAGAAAAGCGATCCTGTCTATTTTCCTTGGCGCTCGCATCCATGATGCTGCAGTCATGATTAACGTGTCCGATCGGACCATGCGAGATAGGTTTCTGACCTACTGTAAACACACGAACTCTGACAAGTTCGAGCGAATTTACGAACGAGCGGTTCATCAGGGCTACTCCACGCCACCGGTTGAGCTTTTTCAGCCGCATGTATTGGAATTTTTCACCGAGAAAGACCTCCCCGTGCTGCACAGTGAGGCCAAAGTGTCATCGTCAGCCAAGGAAATGGCTGAGGAAGGACTGGCGCAGGCGAAGCGTGAGCTTTCATTGGCTCGGATCCGGCTGAGCGTAGTTGAGGGTATGTCGAGGGTGCTTGGGTGCGAGTGAGCATTAAACCGGCTCCAAGTCTCAGGCAAGGAGCCGGAATAGGTACTAGATAAGTGGTAATTCAGTATCAACTTGATACCAATCTGGTGCTTGATTATTGCAGGCAAGATAAAAGGCGCTTTGAGGTAACGGCTTAATATCTCTGGTAGACAACTCGTGAAGATACACGAAAATCTCTGCCTGCAATTTCTCTCTGAAAAAGTGCCGCTTCGGTTGTGTGTCGTCACCACCAGCCACGGTTACACCATATATCTGCTTTCGCTGGCGCGGGGCTTTTGCAGGGAACAGTTCGCAACTTCCAAGGGTGCGCTTCCATCCCCACTTCTTATTGTGAGCATTGGTTTTCCCTTTCCCTGTGAGTGCTTGCTGCCATGCTTCATCTGAACTCATTCGATGGCCGTCGTGCCATGATAGCTTGTCCACAATCTTCTTAACGGCAGTACCAAAAGCATCACCATGGACCTGTCTTTCGAGCTGCTTTTTCTGGCGCTGTATCAAGGTGTCGTTAACGCCTGTCATCATGCCAACCATAAGCGTGAACATTTCTTCGTCGCTGTCATACAGGGCGTACATGCTTTCCAGTGATGAAAATTGCTGAATACCCATAGACGCCACTTCGGTAGCCCCGCTCGCATACACCTTGCCGACATACGGTGAGTAGAAGTTGTCGGGGATCGCCACCTCGTCGCTTTTGTAGGAGCGGTTATTGGTGAGTTCGCTCAATCGCTGTGGGGTACCCGAGGCACGTTTTTGGATAAAGCGTTGGTTTGCCAGCTTGACGGACTCATCCGCTTCGAGTAAATGGCTCATTTCATGAAAGAGCGTGCGCCGGTCAAAGTCATGGTCGATATCTATTGTGGCCGTATTAATGATTGCGCTGGCACGCTTACTGCCGGTAGTGACAAGGCGAACATTGTCGAGCCGTCCGCTGATCAATCGGTAGTAGGTTGCCATATCACGACGCACTTCAGACTCGGGATAGCCCGATTTGCGCATTCTCGCCACCGCTGAGGCGCTGATCTCCTGTTTTGACGCCCATAGGTCCGCTTCTTCCTGAGAAACGCTTGAGCGCTCAATCAGCGCGTCATAGACATTGGACATGAGTTCAGTGCCAATACGTTTCTTTTGCTCTTGCAGTGACTGCAGCTGCGCTTTGGCAGCTTGGTCCAGCTCACCACTGGACGCCATGAGAACTGGATCAATTTGGGTCCGGTGTGCAGACTCAATGGCTGAGCGGATCATTTCGAATTCGGACATCAGGGCTTCGCTTTGCCCTTTTTCTGTAATTTGACCGATCACCCCTCTGGCCTTTTCAGCCAGTGGCGAAATGTACTCACTTTCGAGACGTTCAATTTTTTCATTGATGTCAGGATTGCTGCGCAATAGCTCATTGATGCTGTGCGCGACATCTTTGAGTGATTGCGCCTTCTCAGGAGAAATCACCGCTTTCAAGAAGCTTTCGCCGCTTTGTTGCCAAAACTGGCGCTGTCTCTCGTCAAGGTCGTCAGGGACAATATAGGCTTGTCGCAAGCTGTTAAGGTCGGCGCCCTGCTCTGAAATGGTTTCCAACCGGTTGTCGTTATACCGGCTCAATTCAACTTGCAGCGAAACAATGTCCCGCCACACTTGGAATTTCTCTAAGTCATCGTCGGTGTCGATTAATTTTTGTTTTAGTGCCTTCGCTTGGTGCGTCTGGGCACTGATCACTTCCCCAAAGGCCGCAAGAAAGACGGCACTCAGGCCGTCAATCTCACTGGACGCTTGCATGGCGGAAATGACTGCCTTCTTTTTAGGCTGGGAGTCTTTTTTCGACATAGTTAATTACTGGTTGCTTAACGGACTCAAATTCGCCCGACTCTTCGGAAATTTCACGCACAATAGCGATAAACTTGACTGGCTCTAGGTGATCAAACTTACCCCCTATGAGTTCATCAAGCCGAGAAGCGAGCTTTTGAGCACCACCCACAATTTGAGCGCGAATTGCCTTTATTTGCTTGGCAATTTTCAACTTCTCAATCCCTTTTATTGATGCGCTTTTAATTTGCGCTCTTAGCTGGCGTATCTCCTTTGCCAGCTTGAGCTTTTCTACACCAGACAACATGCTTATTACTCCTGCTTTTCATCAAGCTCTGCGTATTTCTCTACCGCTGAGCCGATCAGGGCATCGTATTCTTCCACCAGCCCCAGTTTTTCTAACTCTTCGCTGGCTTCTTCTATCATTTCAAGCACATCATCTGCAGCAACATCATCATGTACACCATTGACGATATTTTCTAATGTTAGTACCGCTTGGGGCTTATCACCTACAGATTGTTCATTCATGTCGTCATTTTCCCCTTTTTGGGACTCATCCGGTGTGTCTGGCGTCTCTGTCGGCGTATCTTCAGGCGTTGATGGTGTTTCTGGCGCATCCGGTGCGGCATTCTCATCCTTCTCTTCCTTACTGCCAGCGGCATTGCTATGTAAAGACCAAACCCCATTTCGAGCGGAAATGATCGGCTTATCGAGAGACTTTTGCGCTTCAGAGATAAAATCCAGTGCAGCATCAACAACTTCGGATTGCCCATTGTTATGTCGAGTTTTTAACTTGTTAACAATCGAACTTACAAAGAGTGAGCGAGTTAACCCTTTCTCTTCACCTCGGTCAATAGCTGCAATGGTGCTGATTGATGCCACGACATCCTTAAATAATGAAGGTTCGACCAGTCTAAAGCGCTCTAAGGCCGCATTTTCTTCTGGTTGAGGCTCTCCTTCGCCTTGTGATGGCTCGGGTGATGGTTCAGGCTCTGGTTGTGCTGCTTTCAGAGCGGAAATCTTCTCACGCAGGCTATCGTTGTAGCGTTGGCGCTCGGCCAGCTCGTCTGACTTCACTGTGACCATGTGCTCAAGTTCTTTGTCTCGGCCTTCCAGTTGCGCGACTTCTGTCGTGAGTGTATTGAGTTCATCCAGTAAAGCGTTGGACGATTCCTGCAGGCTGGCTAACTCATTGCGCGATTCCGTCACTTCTTTTTGCTTGGCCTGAAAGGCTTCTGAGTTGGCAGCGGCAATATTGCCAATGCGTTTACCGATCGTCGACAGGGAGACTTCGCGCATCTTCCCTTTGTTCATTTCAGGGGCCACAACTTGGGTAATATCGCGCTTATTGAGCAGCCAGCGAAACGCAATCACGACATCATCTGGCTTGAACACTTTGGGATCTTCATCTGGGGCATGAAACACCACACTGACAGCCTGACCGTCGCTGAGGATGAACTGCGCGGCCACTGTTGCAAAGAGGTTGTTTTTCTTCGGCTCTCCGACCTCATGAGCAGTCACGGTAATGTTGCTGCTGGACAAAGCACGATTTAGCGCCCGAGCAAGGGCCTTCATCGTGCGCGGGAACGTCGCATAACTGGTTGTGACCGCATCCAGAATAAAACCGTCGTGGGCTTCCACTCGCTCACCTTCGACATAGGCCGCATCCATGATTGCGAACGGCTCCGCTTCCAGCATCAATGCCTCTTGCTCCGGATCTGCCGTTAACTGATACATGGCTTCTTTGATTTGAGAGCGTGTAAAGCCTTTTGCCAGTGGATCTGGCATTGCGTAAACTTTTAATCCGTTCACTGGGTTCATGAGGTCAGCTCCTCTAATTGTTTAAGTTCAGCTTCCAGCTGCTCGGAAACCGAATATTCTTGGGTGATTTGCGCACTGATATCGGACTTTCTCTGCTCTTTAGCCGGCAGAGCTTCTTCCAGCGTCTGTTTTTGCTGACGCTTTTCCTGAACAGAGCTTTCCAGCTCTTGGTTATCCGATTTAGCGAGTGCAATTTGAGCCTTCAGCGAGGTTTTGGCGCGGCTGGTTGAGTCCTTGCTGGCGCTGCTGGCTCTGGATGCTCGTTTTTTCAGAGTTTTCTGAAACTGCTTACTGTTTGCACTGACTTTGCCGGCGATCTCGGCCACGGCTTTTTTGAGATCGTCAACATGCTTGATCGGAATGACTCGCGTATTAAGGCGAACTTGGAAGATAGCCCCTTGCGCAGTCGCTTGAAGCATGAGCTTCTGGCCATCAGCAAAATGAAGGGTGGCTTTTTTAGTCTGAACACCAGACTGTCGTTTGGCTTTGTTGTCCGCCTCAACACTTGTGACCTGAAGATCCTGACGCTTAAATTCGTCAATGACTTTCTTCAGGCCCTTTTCGTTGAATTGGGCATAATCGAAAGATAAGTAACTCACGGGAACGCTCCACACTGTGATTGTGTTGTTAACAGTTCGATGGTAGAGCGCGGGTGGTGGGATCGCATCAACAGGAAAATTTACTCCCTCAAGGCGTGAGGGAGTAAGAATTATAGCCCCAGCGTCTTCTTGAGCTGGTTCAGCTCTTCTTGAAGCTCCAAGGTTCGACGACCGTTGTCGATGGTGTAAGCGGCCAGTTCGGCATAATCGGCAGCGGTGACAGGTTTAGACGGCAAGGCCAGCTCAATACTGTCTGCAGGAACCGACGTTGCGCCAGCTGGCAGTGTCACTTTGGCCAGCATAATGGCGTTACTTGGCACAGTGTCTCGCACATAAACACCAATCGTTGAGGCTTGATGCATTGCGTATTGCGCTTCCAGCACGACATACTGCGTTTTGCCGGCAGTGAGCGTGACCTGCTTGCTCACATTGCTTGGCATTCTGGCCGTCAGTGAATACGTGCCGACTTCCAGTACCGCAATGTTCTGATCGTCACCTGAGACTTCAACGGTGAGTCCCGATTTTGGTTTGACCGCAAAGCCTGAGTACACCCCTTTCGGCAAAAGGCCGTGCAGCTTCTGGTTCATGGATGCCCCAGAGTAGTTTTCACGCCATGCCGTGTCTACTCTCAGATCATCCAACGGTTGTTGTGGGTATGTGTTCATCCATTACTCTCCGGAAATTGGGAAGTTAACGTATGGGTGCGTGTTGATGCCTTCTTCCGGTGTTACCCAGTCTGGCAAATCAATACTGACTGCCACTAAGTCGCCGTCTGCGTCGTATAGGCCGGTTTGGCTGTACTGTTTCGGCTCAGACAATGTGTTTTCAGGCATGATGCAGCGGAACAGCAAGCGACCATTCGCCCAAACCACGTCTTCGGAAGGATTGATGGTACCTTCGTAGAAAACGTTTTTAATGTCGGTCCCCGCTGGATCGAACGGTGATAAGGCCGGCGGGGTTTGACTGTCGTCCACCAGCAACGGGTCATGACCGAATTTAAATTTTACGATCTTGAACTGGCTTGCCAGTCCTGCAATTGAGAGAGCGTTTTTTTCGTAAAAACGAGGCAGTAGCTCTGCAATCTGCCATGGTTGATTTGTTGACATAGCGCTATTTCCAAAGTGGTGTGTCTAACGGTGCAAAGTCAGCTGGGATCTCGTCAAATCCCAGCCACGGATTTTGATTAATCTCAGCCGGTTGGTTTAGCTCATAAGGCTGAGACGGAAACTCTCGAACAATGCAATCAACTTGAGCACTGTAGAACACAGGGCAAAATGATTGCGTTTGTTTGAAATGGGTATTGCTCAGCGGCTCAACTTGCGTTGTAAATGTGCGCAGCTTGAGCCTGTGGTGGCGTGTTGGTGGTAAAGTGTCGCCCTCTTTGCCGGCAATGGCCGCCGTTCCATAAGGCGTCGTGATAAACAGGTCCAGAGACCAATCTGCACCCAGCTGATAACTCATCCATGGCGCTTTTGATATGACGTGGCTCTGACCGGAACCCGCGCTGTAATCAATGGCGTGGCATGACTGCTTTTGTTTTATCACCAACTGACTGGTCGGATTAACCTTTGCTTCAAACGCTCGATGTTGCGTTCGGTGCTGCTTCATTGGTGGCAGCGACTCGCCTTCTTTCCCCGCAAGCGGGACTGAGCCTGACGGCGTAACCAAAAACAGGTCAAGTGACCAATCCGCGCCCAGCTGGTAACTGATCGCCGTTGGCTTTACGGTTGTGCGAGTCTGTCCGTGGATAGGCTCATTCGCGTCGGTCTGAATGCTGTCAGCGGGTACTACATCAAAGTGATAGTGCATACTGAAATTCAGGCAAGGATAGCGGGTCGCGGTCAACGAGGCGCCTGACAGTGGTAGGTCGGCATGTTGAACGGGAATGTAACGCTCGATGCTGGATATTTCCTGCAGCGCGTTGATGATGTCGCCTTCCTTTCCGGCCAATGGCACACGACGACCACCCAGATCGACAAACAGGTCGAGAGACCACGACATACCACCAATGACAAAGTCCGCTTCGCTCGTTGTGGTACCTCTTCGGTGCTCCACATACAGAGGGCTGTCATCCAGCCAAGGCACGTCAGCGGGACGGTCGTCAAATGAGGCAGTGAGGCGATAAACCATGCTGCCACCCCTTTCTCCAATCGTTTGTCGCTCGACATGGTAGCTTTGCGGCGCATAGTCAAAGTTGATGGTCAGAATGAACAGCTCACCGTCATACACGATGTGAGCCGGTCTCAGGCGCTCAATCTCTCGTTTAGCAATGGCAATAAAGGTTTCTTTTGCCATTCCCAGCTTGTGCAGGTGCGTTAAGTCGACGGCGATTTTGCCGCGAGAGGTCATCCAGAAATCATTGAGATCCCATTTCTTGATCTGGACCTCTTGCTCAGTGAACAGATTATCTCGGGCATAAGGCAGGCTCTTGTTGGAGTACAACGGCTCCCACGTCACGCCCAAACCTGCGAAGTTAACGCGCAATGCGTTGACGAATGGAACGATGGTGTCTTTTTCGTGGATGTTGTCTCGTTGCCATGAGATAGAGAGGCGCTTGCCGGATTCGTCGATCGGCAGGGCTGTATCAAAGTAATCGCCAAACTCGGCAATCTTTTGATTGAGGTGGTCCTCACTGGCGGTAAATATGTTCTTGCTGTCTTCAAAGGTTTGAAGCTCATTGAAAAAGTGGGTATCCCAGTATTCTTCCAATGCTTCAGCCAGCGCTACCCATTGGGGAGAGCCTTGTTTGCTCTTTGTCAGACGCTCAACTAACCATTTTTCAGCCACGGGAAAACCTCACTCAAAATCTTGAATGAGAGTACGGTTTCAGGTGAGCACCCGCCACGACAAAAAGATTTTTTACCTAAGGCGGGTATTTATTAGGTGTGTCTTTAATACTTAGTAAATACTTAACCTTGCGTTATTTGTATAGTCGACATCGAGCAGGTTCATAGTGGCATCAAGATCGATGTATATCATTTGCTTGAGATTTTCCGGCTCCGATTGGCCGATAATTTCAATCTCAATATCATCTTCGCTCTCAAAGATGTTGAGTCCGTTCATCAGGCGATAGAGGTCGCGCTTTAGCGCCTTCGCTTTGCGTCTGCTGGCATCTTTGCCGTAATTGTTCCACAGCGTATCGCTGATCAGCTTCTTAGCATCAGTCAGTGTAATACTGCGTAGAAGCTTGCCGGTAATTTTGGCTGTGAATGCTTGCTCGTCCACGGGCACGTTGTGGTACCGACGGTTAAACTGAGGGATGTTTTTTTGCATGTACGCCTGAATTTCACTGCCGATACTTGGGTTATCCGGCGCGTAGACGCAGAGAAAGATCTTGTTGACGTTCTCAAGCTTCAGTTCGCCGTCCATTTCTTCTTGCTCGGCCTCTCCCCACACATTGCCCCATATCACCTCGGGGAAGTGCTGCTTGATAAAGAACAGGTAGTCATCATCCCAAACGTGGTTATCATCATAGAGCGGGTAATACAGAGCGTTACGGCGAAGCTCGTCGGTTTCCTCTCTGGCTGCACCGCCTGTAAAGACAGAAGCGGTCTCAAACTCGATGTCTTCGGCATTATCATCGACAGGCGTCAGAGGCTGATTGGGCATCAGCTTGGTGTCACCTTCAGTCAACCACAGCTCAACCGTGATCTGCGCCCCTTTGCTTGGCACAAGGCCAAAGATGTTGTTACCAAATCGGATCCCGACCTGATCGGTGTGTGAGTAAAACTCATCAAAGACTTTATCCGCGCGTGCATTACGGAACCGGTTCGTTGGGTACCATTCTTCAGCGCCGGAACCCATATCCACAAACACTCTGAATTTATGCAAATTGACACTAATGGCTCTCCCAAACTCAAATTCAAGGAAAGGCTGCTCTTTTTCAACCACAAACGATAGCTCGTGACGTTTGACCTGACAGCCATCCACCACCACTTCGCCACCAGCGGCCACACGCACGCTCTCATTGACCATGTAGTAAACCTGATCTTCCGAGACAATAGGAAAATAAGCCATGACGCTTCGGTCACGGTTTTGCTTATTCCGGATCCGGATTTGACCGCGACTAGGAGCGGCTTTGCGTGGGATATACTGACGGTCTTCTGCGAGCGCCAGAATCGAGCTACGGTTGTATGCCGTGCTCAGGTACCCTTCCTGCCTTGCTCGCTCCAACTTGTGTAGCGCGTATTCCAAAGCGAGGTTTTGAAAGGTATTGACGCCCTGCATGACCTGACTGTCAGCCAATGGCTCTAATACCGGCTTTTTGCGAATGATGTCGGTAAAGGAAGCGCGTGCTTCTGCCTTGTTGTCAAGATTGCTCATTGGCTACCTCAGTGGAATGTTGGGATTATCGTACAGGCCGTATTGATGGATAATGACAATGCGGCAAAGATCGATGTCTGGAAAGGTCACACGGATCCCCTTGATAACAACGCCTTGAACGTCACGGGGTAACTTTTCCACGATCGCCATTTCCATCATCACTGCGTCGTCTTCTGTTTGCGCACAAAACTGAAACGGCGCCAAGTTGTGCCCCCAAGCGGGGTTATCCGCAATGGTGTGCTCTGGATTTTCAAACCACTCTTCTATGTTGTTGTTCATGGCTTTGCCATCGTATGCGACGGCAAGGCCTGTGCTGTCAACGTTGAGTAGGTGATTAAGCTCTTCCATTGTTAAATCCTGTCATGTGCCATCAACACGAGCGTTTTATCTTCGAACTCGGTTTTAATTGGTGCGGGAACCGATGCCGACTTCGACTGAGAAGCAGCATAGCGAGGGCCGGAAGCGGACGCACTAACACCGCTTTGTTGCTGAGCTTTACTCATTGCATCGACAATCGCTTTACCCAGTTTTTTCTCATCAATCTTGGCGACGGTTTCCGTTTTCTCGGTATGGGTTTCCTTGTTGCTGGTCTGACTCATTGCCGCTTTGGAAGGGCTGATCTCAGGTAGAGGTGCCTTTAACTGCTCAGGCATGACTGCTGCCTCAGAGGCTTGCAAGGTGTGAACGGCGCCAGCCTCTTGAGCGCTAGATTCTGTACGACTGGTTGCCACTACCTGCGCGGATTCGGCATTTTTCGTTGAAAGCTCCGACTTATCGCCGTTGGTTGTAACGGACTCACTCGACTCAGTAGTAGACTGAAGAGTTTCGGCTTCTCGCTCTGCGCGTGTTTTGCCGTCAGTGCCTTCCATCTTGTCACTGATCGCCTCACCAACAATGTCACCCCCCTTACTGCCAAGCCAGCCACCCACTGCAGCCCCCAGCAAACCGCCCACCAGAGTACCAACAACAGGAACCACCGAACCCATAGCGGCACCCATGGCCGCGCCGGCACTGGCGCCACCAAGGGAGCCTGCTGTGGTGGCCCCGACTTGGACCGCTTTTTGTGAACCGGTCAGATCTTCTCTGTCTTTCACCTCATTGTATTTGAAGTACCCAGTTGCCAGTGCGGCGACAGGGGCTGCGGCACGACTGGCAACAGAACCCACGGTTTTCAGAGCGCCACCAGCGGCTTTGCCCACACCGGAATTGGCTAACGTTCCCGTTGCATTCTTCACACCCTGAGCGACGCGACCGAGTCTGGTGGTTGGTGCGCCTTTTAGAGCCGATGCATTACCTGCTGCGCCCTTGCTGCCTTTAAAACGGTCAATTAGAGAGCCTAAACGTCCTTTCCGACCTCGGCCTCGACGTCGCTTACCACCCCCCTTCTCTTTGCCATCACCACCACCAAACATATCTGACAGCTCACTCACGCTGTCCATGAGGGAGCCGCCACCTTCACCACCGAACTCTTTCTTGTCGATGGTCTTGATCAGCTCTTTGTGTTGGTCTTGAGAGAGGTCGTACTGCTCATCCAATCGATCTGCAATCGCTTCATTGCTGCGGGTCTGCTCTCTCTCTCTGACGACATTGGCAGACGTGACACTGGTTTGATTGTGCGTACCGACCTCACGGCTTTGGCGGTCTGATTCACTTTGCTTTTGAGTGTGGCTTTCTCTGCTCTTTTGAGTATTGTTTTGATACCTATCTAATGCTTTGTGAGTATCAGAAATCCGGTTGTCACTGTTTTTATCAGCTTGGTGAGCACTGGTCTTGGCAGAACGCTGGTTATCTTTGTCCAGTGTGCTGGATTGGTGTTCAGACTCGCTTTGCTTATGAGTGTTGTTTTGATGTTTGTCTAATACCCTATAAGTATCAATTGAACGGCTGGCACTACTTTGATCGGTTTGGCGATGGTTATCTTGCAGCTCGCGGCTATTGCCTTGGATCTCTTCCCGAGAGTCGTCAGTATGGTGTGACTGACTGGCAATCTGCAGGTGCTTATTCCCAAGCTCTGAGGTCGGCTGTTGAGTAACACGCTGGATCGTATTTTCATCATGTATGCTGTCCTGACGGTTATCCGTCGCCGTATGGCTCGATGCTTCTTTGCTGGTTGCTGTTTGCTGCTGAGTTTGAACAGTGGCAGTATGATTGCGATTACTAGACTCATCGACAGCGCGTGAATGCTCCTCACTTTGACGGGATTCGTCTTTTCTTTTGGTATTATCTTGATGCTCGTTTAGTGCTTTGTGAGTATCTGTTTTTTGCTCAACCTCCAAAGGTGGGGCGGGATGGTTTAGGGCCTGAGCCTCAGCTCGCTTAATGAATCGCCCTTTCTCGTCCCTGACTGGCCCGTGGGGGTTGTCTTTCGCAAATATTTCTTTGGATGATGCATCATCACGAGCCTGATCGTCTGCTTCGTTGCTGTCAGCTTTCTTCCCTGTGACTTTCTCAAGGACCTTTTGACCGAGGGAGCTGTTTTTTACATCGTCAGTCGCCTCTTTGACCTCTTTTGCCGCTTCCCAAAGGGAGCCGCCCATTGCTGAGCCTGCCGCATCCGTGGCCGTGTCTCCCGCCTCCAGTTCTTCGCGCTCTTCTGTGGCCTTTTTGAAGACGTCCCCGACCGTTTTCAGTAAGCCTGAGCGTTCTCGCTTTTCTTTTTGCTCTTCTTGGGCCTGCTGGCTGGCAGTGACACTTCCTTTATCATCAGGCGCATTATCTTGAGGCTGGTTATCAGTGCTGGCGACTGATTGAGTCGATGTTTGCGGATCGGAACGCTCAATTTCACGCTGGTTTTGTGCGGGGGTCGGCTTCGACTCCGCTGCCGGCGATACCGAAGGCGCAGTATGGCGCGGTTTCTGTTCCTTTTTTTGAACAGGCGTGGCAAGCGCTGGCGTAACGGAAGCCTGACGGTTGCCTTTTGACTCTACCTGTTGGCCGGCTTTCGCCCCAGCATCAGGGGTCTTGCTTGGCTGGCTGTCCGTCTCTTGAGGTTTGCTTTCACCGCCTGCAATAACGACTTGAGAATCACGCTCTCGCTGCTGGCTTTCGTTGTCACCGGTGCGCTGCGTATGGTCGCTGGCTTGGACTTCTCGAACAACATCACTATCACGCGATGTGAGGGTGTTATTTTGCTCGTGAACGCGCTCAGTAAGCCTATGCTTGGCTTGTTCTGACCGTGTTTGAGAATCACGCTCTGTTGCTTTGTGCGTGGCCGGCAATGCTTGATGTGGGCGACCAGACTCAGGCACTTTCTCTGCCTGACGTGATACAGGACGTTGCGCAGCCTCACGGCTGGCATTAAATACTTGTTGAGCATTTGATTGATGCTTGTTTGATACTGAATCAGTGTTGTTTTGATGCGTAGAAGATTGAACCAACGTTGAGCCACCAGCCAATGGCTCCCGACGTAACAGAGCAGACGTGTTTGACTCAATCTTATCAAGAATGGCGAGGATTTTAGGCTGATAATCCTCTTCTTGCTGGGTTGCATCTGTCACCTGTTGCTCAGGTGACAGTGTTTTTGGGTCTACGACAATTTCTGCCTGTTGTGTTTCTTTGATAGTCACGATTGCCCTGCCTTTCTGTATCGTTTGTGCATGGTCAAAACACGGCTTCTTGGTGAGCAGAGCAGGCTGTCTATCGGCTGACCAGCATCAAGGGATAGCTCATTAAGCATGACATCCCAAGAACGGCTACTATACTCGCGGAATCCGGCTGTAATCCCGAAAGGGAAGCAACAACTCAGTTGTCACCTCCTTATTCTCTTTGGCCTTGATGGTAGGGCAAACGTGACGAGGCGACCGCAACATAATCTTGCCGTCGTCCATGATTTTGCTTGGCAGGCCGTGAGTCATGCTCTCCAACGCTGCAGTGACGTGGGACTGCAGGGCTTTGTACTTGGTTTCCGGTAACTCGCGTAGCCAGTTGTTTAGGTTGGATTCACGTTTATACGGCTTCTCTTCATGATCATCTGCCATGTACAGGGCCGCTTTGAGCTTATGAAAACGGATTTCAGCCTGTTTACGGGTGGCGGCGGGTGAACCTTCTTTTTCCATCATCAAAGCAAGGCGCATGTTTTCCAGCTCTTCCATATCCTTGCCGGTGAGCGGCGAGATCACCAACTTTCGCCCTTCGAATGACAGATCACGGCTCGCCATCCCTTCGATTTCTTGGTAGCCCTCGGCCAGATCGCGCAGGTCAAACTCATTGGTGTGCATTTCCTGGCAATGAGGGCACTCATAATCCAGCGAAACAAAGGTGTCATCCGTGGTATGTATCCAGTACCAGAATAGCGCCAGACGGCGGTCTTCAGCGGTCCACTGCTGACAGTCCGTAAAGCTCTCTTTGTCCTGAATCGTGTTCAAAAACTTGGTAGTCAATGACTCTTCGTGCTCGGGCAGTACATCACAGAAATCCAGTGTTTCTGCTGTGGTCGCTTCTCGAATAAGCACTTGCTGGATAGGTTTGCTGGGTAATGAGAACGGTGCAAACATGATTAACTCCGAAATTGAATAACGGTCAGCGGGAACTCTTTAAATGAATGCTCGGTATAGCTCTGGGTCACATCCCCCAGTTGAACCGGCGCAACGGGATAGGTTTCAGATAACACCTCTTCAAAGCCCGTTCCTTTGTGGATCAGGGTGTATTTTTTCCAGTCCCTGATCCATTTGGTGTCTGGGTTTAACGGCGGGTTCACGGTGCCATCCCCATTGGCCACTTTGGCGGTCCACTCGGCAAACCACTTATGGATCCGTTCGTCGTCATGGTCACGGACGGTCATTGAGATAGACACTGGCATTACCCCTGTCGGGAACTGCAGCTGGTTTACCCCGACTTTCACCGGTTCGTATTCCAGTTCAATAGGGCCGTAGGTGACATCTTTGATGAAAATCTCAAAATCCAGCGGTTGCTCTTCGATTTCCAACCGGAACTGCCATTGATGCTGGAAGTAGGTATGCACCATTTTCTTAACCAGCATCTTTTCACGATTGAAATCAGCGGCCATCCGGCGCCCCCGTTGTCACATGGTCATTCACCAAGTCGTACATCTGACGGATCAGCTCATAGGGCATTCTGTGGTGACGGTTTGCCATAAAGTACTGGCGCAATGACTCAGAGAGTGCATAGCGGCCCTTTGGCTCGTTCTCAGGGGCTTTCTGGGTGTAAAACGCCGTTCGCTCACTGACTAACGTCGCCTTGTCGACGGCATACACTCTGTCTTCGTAACTGACCAGCCAAACCTGCCCATGCTCGCCGGTCACTTCACAAGTGAGCCATTCGCCCACCAGCGGCCCTTCTGGGGTGATTTGGTAGAAATATAAGGGTGTACCGATTGAAACGTCATTGTGGCGCATGGCCGCTCTCCTAAAGCAGCATGGAAGGCATCAGCATATTGCCCGACTCTTCCATTTCTTCTTCTAACTGGCGTTTGCGCTCATACAGCTCTGACAATTGCGGCATTCCATCCAGTGGTAAGCCGGCAGCGCTGCGGGAGTATTGCTCACGCTCTGTGTTGGGGATGTCGATAAGGACTTTGAGATACTTTTGCAGCATCCCTGTGGTGTGTGCTGGCAGCGTATCATTGTCTAAATCGTATTGACTGATCGCTTCCAGATATTGGACTTTGAACGGGGCCACGCTGTATTCCGTGGTCACAATGTTCAGCTTGTCGTCTTCTACCGTGACTTCATGCCAGACCTGATCAACGTCATTGGCCGTTACCACGGTCATGAAATGCGGCGGTACATCAATACCGCCGGCTTTTTGTTGGTCCAGTGTCACGGTGACAGTCCGGATCACACCCGCCCTATCTTGATACTCGTTGAGCGCTTGAATAAGCAAGGCTTCGAGCTTATCTGCTTCGTCATGGTACAGCGTGATAAACTGTCCCTTGACGCGAGCTAATAGGGCGTTGGGGGTCATCCTGCGTAACCTCCGATGCGTTCAAACCAGTTGTACAGGAAGTTCACTGGCACACGCACGGTACCAGTACGGTTTTCAACATCCAGATCCGATGGGTCCGCTGCGATCATGGTATCTTCAAGTCGGTAGCCCTTCTCTTCGATATCTTCACCATGCAGCACGATTTCAATCGTGACGTACTCTTTGTTGTCAACGATTTTGGAAATGGTCTTGATCACGTCACCACGTTTGATTTCAACGATTTGACACGCAATATCACCATCACGCTTAGTGGCACCGTACTGACGGAAACCTTGGCCGTACTGGCCGAAGTCTTCAACGGGTTCACCGCGCTTTTCTTCCGGCAGCTGAGAAGTACGGATCAGTGCCGAAATTTCCGGATATTCTACGATTCGGACAATGAAATCCGAGGCGACCGCACGCTCACCGAGCGCGACGTTTTTCTTGTGGGCTTGTCGCAGTAAGTCGACGTTCCCTTTTGCGTTTGGTACAGCCATTGTTTAGCTCCAATTAACCGTAAGTTGAAGGGATCTGAGAACGATTGAGCATTGCCTCAGATTGAATCATTAGTTGAATGTCAGCTTTCATCAGGTATCCATCACGGCTACGAGGCCCGTCCAGCGGGGCCGACATACTTTCAATCACACAACCATTGAGCACGACATTGCGCCCGATGTTGACCATGACAGAACTCGGCACTCGACCGACCGCATTGCCATCCCCTACCGGATTCCCGACCGGTGAAATCGCGTTTACTTCAGGAGAGAACATGCGCTCTAACTCCATAATGGCGTCTTCGACTTCGGCTTTTGGGTCTGATAACGCATACAGCGAGAGCGTTATCGGGAATGCGTGGGGTTGGTTGCCCTCCCAGACCTGACGGCTTGAGAGGGTTGTGATTGATGTCATGCCATTGGTTGACTCTGTAACCGTGCCTGACTGCAGCACGCCACCGGCTTTGCTGAACTTGGAACCCACAGAGTCGCCCTCAAAAGGGCTGTTCCAGTTGGCATTCAGCTCTTTTGCCGTGCCTTCCCCAATCACACCGACAACGCAGGTGTTACCCTGCTTTATCCAGCACTTGAGGTATTGGCTGACTTTCGGATCGTTGTTGCCAACGGTCCGCGCCCCTGTGGATTGCCAGACCTTCGCCATTACATGTTACGCTGACGACGGGATTTCATGGATTTGGCACGTTTACGTCGCGCCCCTGAGTTATTCGCCTTACGACGCGCCTTCTTCAGTGCGGCTTTTTGCGCAGAAGAGAGACGTTTTTTCTTCAGTGGCTTCTTAATGACTTTCACCTTACCGTTACGGACCACGCGCTGAGTCGCATCAAGCACTAATTTGGCTTTCACTGCATATTCAGTGATCAGCTCGTCATCAGACTTTTCATTGTCAGCAAGCTTATCGTTGAGGTAGGTATGCAGCTTCTCACCCGCCTCTTCGCTTTCATCATCAATGAAGCCCTGAACATTGGCAGCATTGGCGCCCAGTTCCACCAGCGAGTCTGCGGCCATGGTTAAGATTTCGTTGAATAGATCTTCTTCTGGCTCTGTAACCTCACCGTCTTCGTCCAAATCAGCGAGACCAGCAACAATCGCTTCAAAGTTTGAATAGCTGGCGTCATTGTCTTCCAACCATGTCAGCGCAGCGGCCATAGCATTCGCTCGGATCTGCTTTTCTCCCAGATCGTTGCTGGCATCATCCAGAATTTGCTCTGGAATGGTGTATTCATTGCTCTCAGGTTTTTTAGCAGCTGGCGCAAAGCCAGCTGCATCGAACACAGGATCAGAACCACCAAATGGATAACCTGTTCCGTACATTTTTACTCCATTACGCCATCAGGCGAGGTTGAATTGCGATACGACGCGCCACGCCGGTTTGAGCATAAGCGACTTCAATGTGCCAGTAGTCCAGCTCGACTTGCTTCAGCGTGATACGGTAAGGGTTTTTGCCGTCTTTGTTCGGATTGCGAGGCTCAACGAACGCACCGGCTTCAAAGCGCTTCTTACAGATCTTGTCTGCAAGGTCCTGCAGGTTTTCCAGCACAAACCCATCAGGCTCAAACTGGACCACGGCAGCGGCTTGCAGGAACTCATGACACAGGTCATTGAGAATGGCTGTTGTGTGCTCAAAACGCAGGTAGTTGTTCTTGCGCCAGATATTCAGACAGTCATTGATCACCTTGCCTTTGGCGACAGGGTTAATACGCGCTTTCACCAGCTCTGTCGGCTGCAGCTTGCCAGTCAGATGTAGCGGCTCGATACCACGACGGTTCACAAGGCCGCGCTTTTCACCGGCAGCGGTATAGTGCGCCCCTTTAACAGCGGCATGACCGGTTGGCTGGGCAAAACACTTCGCTTTCGCTGCAGTGGCACCACCAGACAAGCCCCAGACACTCTTACCGCCGTACCATTCGTCGGTCGCTTTATAGGGATAGTGGAAACAAGACGCCTGATAAGACTCAAGGTTGGCATCTTCCAACCACTGCTTTGCGGCCACTTCGGTTAACCATGGCGGTACGTCAAAACGGAATTGCGCCAGACGACCATCAGCGATGGTGATCATGTGAGCAATCGCGGACGGCTCATAGTTACCGGCAGCAAAACAAAGGTTAAAGTCGATGTCGTCTGTCTTGAGTAGATCCCAAGCATCCTTCCAGTTATCCAGCGTTGGCTCGCCGCCATTGGTACCGCCTTCAAAGGCTTCTTCGCAGGCTTTCACAACGGCAAAGTCGACCGTTGCTGCGATTTCTGCACGGAAACGCGCTGAGCGCTCTTCCAGCACATTCGGCAGGTAGGCAGTAAGGCCAGAGTCGTCGACATCATCAACGTTCACGCCCACCACAAAGCTTTCACCTTGCAGGGTTTGCCATTCGCCGCTGACTTGCTCTTGGAAAGACAGCGTGAAACGCTCTGCATCCGTATCGACGTCGCTGATCACCATACGGCGCTTAGTCGATGGGTCGCCGTCCACAGGGTAAACCGACAGCCAGTGACCGGCAGACAGGCTCAATGTCGTACCGTAGCTGTGTGACGATTTCACCGCCGCACCATCAGCAACAGGTAGCGCGATAGATGGGTATTTTGCATCATCAGCGACAACGCGCACGACGTGGCAGTATTGCAGCGAATCCAGTGCATCTTTAAGGTGGCGTAAACCTTCGGCTTTGGTGCCTTGGTTCATTGGCATAGGGCGGCCCAGTAGATCTTCCCAGTCATCTGCAGTGGCTGTGATGATTTTCCCAACAGGGCCTTTTGACGCGATAACAACACAAGCACCAACAGCGACGTCACCGCCACCTGTGGTGTAGTTGTTATCAATGGGCGGCAGAACGGCAATGCCGGCTGCCTCGGTAATAAATTGGCTGATCATTCCAGACATGCTGAATTACTCCGCTTTAAGTTTGATTTCCACCCACGGCTTATCAGCAAGAGCGGACTGAATAGCGATCAGCTCTTCTTTGTTTGTCGTGATGGATAAATCTTTGCAGTGCCCGTTGATAGCTAAAATGCTGCCGTCAGCACGCAAAATTTCGTGACCAGAAACGCTGTTATTGGTCATTAGCACTTCAAGGGCAGAATCATCACCCTCTGGTACGTCGCCAGCGCCGGTATCAGTGGCGCCTGTTGATTCACTACCTTCTGCACCGGCATTGTCACCGTCGGTACCTGTAGATGTATCGCCAGACTCTGAGCCTTCTTCTCCGGCCCCTTCGGTGCCAGTACCGGTATTCGTATCGCCAGCGCCGGCATCACCTGCACCTGTTGCGCCAGCTTCGCCAGTGACAACCGTTTCATCTGTACCAGTTGACTTGTCGTCAGTGGTCTCAGTGGTTTTGTTGCTGGTTGCTGGTTTACGGGTAGTGCGGGTGTTTGTTTTTGTGGTTGCCATAGACAAATTCCTACTTAGTTAAGTGACGTGGGCGCCGCAATGAAGCGGCACCCAGTGAAACCAGTGCGATTACTGAGGCGTGAAGCGCAACCACATGAACCAATCGCGCCCGTTGTGCGGGTGGAGATCACGATAAGCCAGCTCGTAGAGCGTGTTTTCGTGCTTCAGGTTACGACCGATGCTGTGTGCGTAGTTGATCGCTGAAATCGCATCACCCGCCACATAACCAGCATCACCGTGCTCACGGCCTTTGGCGTAACACAGCACGCGCCATGGGTCCGCCATGTGCGGGTCTTCTTTGAACTTGTAGCCAAACACGGTACCCACATAGTGCGGCTGTGGTAGTTGGCGGTAGTTCGGTGCGTACACCATGTGCGGCGCACCCAGCGATTTCAGAACGCGAGACGCTTCACGGCCAGCAACGACACCCACCAGACCGCTACGCTTGGTGCGGTTCATCAGTTCGGTAGAAATTGCCAATAGCGTGGTTTGGATCATTTCGTAGTGCTGACGGTAAGACAGGCCAGACGGAATCGTCAGGTCGAATGTCTTCTCGCCTTTCGCGTAGAAGTAGATATCGTTCAGGCGTTTGCGGTCTTTGTCCGCTGCCATCAGGTTACGAGCGGTTGCCAGCTGCATACCTGCGATATCAATGTTGTATTCGCGCTTACCAGTGAACTGAGACTGAATAGAGTTGGAGCTAACCAGCGCAGATTCGTGCGGGAACAGCTCGTAGCTCACCATTTCGTGCTCAACGGTCGGGATCAGAGACGGGTCTTTCTCAATGGAGATGTCTGCAATGGTATGGATCTCGATGCCGGTCTTCGGTGCTTTGGAGAACTTCACCGCAAGCTGACCAACTTGATAATTCACCGTGCCGGTAAATGTTACCGTGTCACCGTCTGCGTCAGTGAATTTACCAAAGATGCCGCCTTTACCGTCATCACCACCAACAGGCATACGATCAACCAGAATACGGACCTTGCCTTTCACAAATGGCATTGCCTTCGCTTTAGCAGCGATATCGAAGCTGAAATCAACGGCTGTGCCGTCACCGCTGCCGATTTGGTGGCGTTGGTCCATCGACGCATACTGACCGTTGAAATCGACGTCAATCAAATCGCCTTCGCTTAGGTCGCCAAACGTTGAGCCGGCCACACGGTTGATGCGGAAGATCTCAGACTTGTTATAGTTCGCCGGAATGTGCGTCACCATGTCATTGGTGATCATCATCAGCTGCACCGGTACAACCAGAGCAACCATGCGGTTACGCTGAATGATGCCTTCAGAAGCACTCATTGAACCATCACCGGCACTATCGAGAATCGCGCGTAGATGAGGGTTTTCAGTGTTCGGATCCAGCATGTTCTCAATACTGTTGTGCATTGACGACATCAGCTCAGCTGACGGCATTTCACCATGCATTGAGTGGTAGTGACGGACCGCGTTGGCGGCAGAGCCTGCAACCATCTTTGACATTTCACCGGCATTATCAAAGATTGAACCGTCAAGGCTTTGAATGATGGCTTCATTGCGAGCGGCACTGTCAGTGATAATCTCACCATTATCCATCTGCGGATCGATAATATGTCGCGCAAGCTGCGAAGCGTTGTTGTTGATTGTAGCGACCTGATCGCGGTACGCCTGTTCTGTGCTAGGAGTTCCCATTGTCTCTTCCTTATTGGACTTGCGCACCGGCTTTGGTGCTTCAAACATGGTTTTTCAGCAAAGAGGCTAACAAGGGGGGAGATACCCAGCATCAACACAAAAATTTTAGTTATCGGGGGTTTGCCGGCCGGCACTTCTAATTTACACAACCGATTTTTAGCAAGTAGAGAGGGCACATAGAGCAAGGGGAAAAGTGAAGCGAAAACAGGTTAATTGCTAAATCGTGCTAATAGCATGTTTATGACAATATAAAAAGCACCAGAAACGGCGCTTTTTTAGGGAAAGAGAAAAACGATTTAGGTGTATGCCGTGAGCGGTCTATCTTCGATAAACAGGAAATCTCTGCCGTGTTTAAGCTGCGAACCGCTCGAATCAGTAAATAACCATTTCACATTTAGTGACCAACTGCAGCGACAGCCTAAACGGTGCATAATTTCAACTGAACCACAGTCATTACAGACCGTAATTGGAGTAATACTGCCAGCCATCATGTTACGGGCCTTACGTTCGTCCTCTTTGGTGATTTCAGGGAAAGACATACCCGACTGCTTTTCTTTAAGCAGCGCATCCAAACCGTTCGTATTCATTCAATCTTCGCCTTTTCGCCGCCATAAGAGCCGCCGCCTTTCACGATCACTTCACCGGAAGAGGTAATGTGCTCGACAACCGCTTTTGCTATGGCTTCTGCGAGTTCATCCATCTTGCCGTGCTGGTTGGCCACAAACCCAAACCCTTCAAGGTTGGATTTGATCATGCCTTTGAGAGTACTGTCACTAAGCGCCATTATTTACCCGCTGTCACTTGTGTTGAGAAATCAGAATGAGGCTTACCGGTAAAAGAGCAGAGGTGATCACCGGTCACAACGCCTTTGCCTTTATTGAGGTGAATGCTTTTCGCATCAATATGCGCCGAGCCGGATACATTGATTCGCCAGTATCCCCCAATCTTTTCTGTCAGGTTGCCGCCTGCTTCATTGTTGATGTTGCCACCAGCATGATTTTCCATATCGCCCGTGGTTGAGTGATGGCTGTCGCCTTCGACGTGTAAAATGGAGTGCCCACGCGCATCAAACTCAAAGGCAGTCCCTGTCGGCATGTGAGTAACGCGATAGACGCTGTCCTTTTCCACTTCAAACATCATGCCGTGAAGAATATACACCTTGCTTTCGTGGTAGCCCTGCGGCGATGGCTTGGGTTCTTTGTGGCTACGTTTATGCTGGTATCGCCCTTCACCTTCAAATGCTTCCGGCGGCAGGTTCGGAATACCGTCAGGATTATGATGCACTGAGCCGGTGATCCGTGGGCGTCGTGTATCTTTGCGCCCATGGGTGTAATAAGGAAAATCCACCCACACCAGATCGCCCGTCTGAACCGGTGTAAAGTCACCCTGTCCGACTCGGGCACCGACTGGCAGCTTATACGTCGCCCACGGCAGTTTGTCGTCCGGCACATCGTCAAACACACCAAACACGCGCACTTGCACGCGCATTTGTTTCTCTGGGTCCTGCACGCTGACCACCACAGCTTCTAGCTCTGGCCGTTGGAGCAGGAGATCGGCTGGATTATCCATTGAATACCCTTTAAATACCTATTTAGTGTTTATCTAGTATCCCTTTGATACGGTTGTAATACTTTTTACCCTTGTAGCTATGCGCCACCAGACCAATAACCACCAGCGTTGGCAGGCTTTCATCTATTGGCCTTTCTAAATCTGAACGGTTCCAGATAATCTCGATCGCATCCCCTGCCCTGAGACCACCATTACCAAACATGTAGGCGTCCAGAACCGGAATGGGGATCTTGCTGAGGTTGTCCAACACAAACCGGCTGGTTATGCCTGAATGCTCGATGGGCGCTGCCGAGTGTTTACCGGAATAGACCATGCCTTTTTTGTCATCCCACCCCACAAACCGGCGCTGGGTTAGATCTTCAATCAGCGAGCTGTCATTGGGTGTCGTGTATTGCGATATTTGGTATTGCTGGCGCGTGTCGTTGTAGTGATACAAGTAAGTCGGCGCTCGTTCCTGCAGCTCTTTGAGCGTGCGAAACACCAGCGTGCCGCGACGGATAAACACCAATGCGCCCAGCTCTTTTGCCATCTGCCTAATCAGGCGTGATGGACGCTGCGCCGGCAGCAAATGAAAGTCCAACCGGATAGGGAACGTACCGACATCGAGCGGCATGTCTGGGGCCAGTTGGCGCAACACCTTGCTGACTGGCTCTTTGACGAAGCAACGGGCACTGGGCGACGGCTGCTTTAGGTCATGGAGCGACTTTAAAAGCAGGTTAAACGTGATGGCACCACCCTCGCTGACCGGCATCGTCATGACTATCCATTGCGCTTCCCAGTTGAGTGCATCCTGATTGACAGGATCGGACAACACCACGGTAAACACAGCTTTTTCCTTAATCGCCAAATCATCACGCAGGTACTGCTCTTTATCGTCGTATTCGATAATGAGCTTTGGCCCGTCTAACGTTGTGGTTTCAACGAACGTCGCTTCAAGCAAAAAGGACAGGTCCAGTTCTTCACGTTGATCGCCGTGATAGACGATGGACTGGACCAGCTGGTGCTCATGACGACTCACGAGAACACCTCTTCAAGCGGTCTGAACTCAATCTTCCAACGGATCGGGCTGATATGGCCCACGCCTTTACCATACAAGATAGGCGCATTGACTTTGTGCTCAACGTCCACGGCATATAAGCGACCATCAGCGTAGTTATGGCTTAAATTGTTCGCCTCAATTGTCTGAGAGTCCTCTATGGTGATCGGTAAGTCGATGTCTTCGCCAAACAGTGAGTACGTCACATTGAAACGATGGCCACCAGCACGGCGACGAGCAATGTGCATGTGCCACGCCAGCACCAAACGCTCTACAGACGCCTTATCATTGGCCATAAACACGATGCGGTAGGTCAGCTCAAGGTAGCTGATACTGATATTGGTCTTTTTGAGCAGGGCATCGTCCCAACCGGTGACGCTCTCTACGAACTGCGCATATTCAGCGGACGCACTACGAAAACCGATCGGGCGGTAGTAGTTGATCAGCGGCAGTCTGGCCGCATTGAATTTGCGCTCTCCGTCGCTACCTGTCTGCTTTTGGAACTGTCGAATTGCCTGAATAAAGGCTTTGGGTGAATCATAGTCACCACGGAATACCTGTTGCTTAGTATCACGCTGCAGAAAGGCTTTTACATGGTGCGGACAGCTTTCCGGATCCAGCTCTGCCAATGCATCAACGATGTGACCACCAAAGGCCACATCGACGGGGTAAAAATCGGTAATGTCGTTCTTTTCAGTAATCTCGGTCATGGTACTACCCAATAAAAAAGGGATAGCACAACGCTACCCCTTTTCGATTTCGAGATCCCTTACAGGGAAATGTTAGAGCGTTGGCTTTGGCGGCCAAACGACATCATCTGGATTGTCATAAGTCTGAGGCAAATCACGCAGCAACTGGCGATAATTAGCAAATTCGGCTTTTTTATCCGTTGTAAGCTGAGCATCAGGCATTTGGGTCCAGTCTGTCTGATCAATTAACGGCTGACGCTTTTCTCTAACCAGCTCCCATTTGGCGTTTGCCACCACTTTATCTTTTTCCGCCTGCGGAATGTCCAGTAACTTAAACGTGTCAGTCTCTGTATCAAAGTTAACATAACTTTGGCCGTTGTAATGAAACGAAACAATCATAATTTATTCCTGTGGTGTAAATGGTACGTTAGATGGGGTGTTATTTTCGTCTGCGCCGAGAATGACATCGTCGGTATATTGAAACCCTGTAGCCACATCTACCGAAAATAGGCAGCCACTTCGAGCTAAAAACCCTTTGGTTTTTACAATGTCTGCTTCACGCAATGCGACTTTAACAGGGTTAACATAATTAAAGTATGAACCACAAAGAGGGATGCTATCACTCTGAAGATTAAGAATTAACCGGCTTCGCGCAATAACAAAATTTCCTGCTGTTGAAAATTGAATGCCATACGTCGGTGTTTTTTCACTTGTTTCAACAATAAGTGTCTTACGGTAAGAACCAAAAACGATTGTACCGTACATATACAGGACCGCCTCAAGCGAGACGATAGGGGTGGTTTCATCGTAGTGATAAGATTGACTTGTATCAGTGTTATCCTTCCAAGGAACAATATTCACAAAGGCGGCATAACATCTAACATTTTCTCCATCAAGAATATGACGTTGGCTGCGAGCTACGTAAATTGTAGCCTTAGAGCCAGTCGAGCATGTTCTAAGGGCTTTCTTTAAAGTTTTAAAAGGACGAGACGACGCGCCTGTATTCTCATCATTGCCGTTTTCTGCGTCAACGTAGTACGTTACAAGATTGTTAGACGTGATGGTCTCTGCAATCTCATTCGCGGTTTGCTCGACCTTATGGTCAATCTCATTCGCTTTATTTTCAAAAGTATCCGTCAGACGTCGGTTACTCTCAATTAGTGCCTGAAATAATGGGTCACTCATGGCAACCTCCCATAGTTTGTTTATGCATTGGTATTCCCACTTAAACGATCTGCAACATCGTTGTTTTGTTTAGTGATGGCTTTAACGGTCGCCATCAGATCCTGCTTAAACTGCTCAAATTCCAGCGTGGAGACCATGCCGGTTTGAGCTTCCTGTTTGGCATTGGCAACCTGTTGCTCGGTTGCCAGCTCGCCATAACGCTTAGGGGGCGTTGCCATGCTTAGCCCTGCGTTGAGGTCAACGTGACACGCACAGAAACGGGCGTCACGCTGGCATCATGTGGTTGAGGGCGGAAATGCACCCCTTTGGACTTCAGTTCAATGGTGAAGCCCACCGCGAGTTTTTGTGTGATGTACGCCTCCACCAGCGGATTGCCTTCAACCGTGGCCGTAGCCATATAGTCGGTCGCCAGTGAATAGCTCCCCATCCCCTCTTGCACAGTCAAAAAGTCATAGGTACCGGCAGTGCTGGAAATGGTAATGTTCTTCTCTTTGAGCTTGCGCATGGAGTTCACCAGATTGACGGTTTCCTGCATCTGCTGCAGTACGTCCGTATCGGTCTGGTTCAGCTGCTCCAATGCGGCATTGATGGTTGCCACCTTGGCGGCAATATCAGAGTCGGTCGCATAGGTCGCATCAAGGGCGGCGATCTTGTCTTGGCTGTTCTTGATGGCGCCGGATAGCGTGGTGAGGTTCGCCATCACCGTCGAGAGTCGCTGGTTAATGGCCGTTGCAATGTCAGCGTTCTGCTGCTCGTTCTCCGTGCGAATGGTTGCCAGCTCAGCATTGATGGAATCGCGCAATGCGGCCATCTTGCTGTTGATTTCAGCGATCTGCAGGCTGTGCTCGGTCCCCAACTGGCCCAGAATGAGCGAGACTGAGTTTGCAAACGAGGTCAGCTTAGCGTTCACATCATCCCGTAACGTCTTCGCGGTACGGTTCAGAGACTCGTCGTTAACCTCATCAGCGGTTGAAACTGGCGTAAAATCGACAGAGGCCGGCGCCGTCACTGACGGGACCGACACTTTGTTTTGAACTGGCTGGGTTGTGATATCGCTCGGGGATGGCGCGGTAACGGTCGCATCATCTACACCCGTTACCGGCGTGAGTGTGATATCGACTGGCGCGTTAGGATCGGTACTCATTGTTCATCCCCTTTGAATACATCAAAAATATCGGCAATGGCGCCCACTTTCTCTTGAAGGTCCGTTGCCTGCTTGTTCAGGTTCTCTTCGTTGACTTCATCCTGCTCGCTCACCGTTGGTACCGGCTGGCGCAAGGCTTCAATCTGCTCTTTGCTGGCTGACTGCGCCAGTTTGTTCACCACACCCGTCAAACTTGGCTCTGGATGCGGATTTGGTAAGAACTCAATCGGCTCGCCGGCTTCTGGTTCAAACTTGTCTGGCAGGAAGTCACTGCCGACATCAAACGGCATCAAGTGGTACTTAAAACCGCCGGATCCGTTCTTACCAATAGGCTCAGCTTTCACGATGTAGAGCAGGCGAACCTGTATTTCTTCATCAGCGATTTGCTCTTCAATCCAGATAACGCTTTGCTCGGGTACGTTTGGCTCTTTGATGAGCATCTGAAAGACTTCTTCGCCTTCATCGGTACCATCACCAAACGCCAGCATTTGGATAGAATCACCATCATTGAGCAATTCTATGGCCCGTGTAATGGTCGGGCTACTATAAGAAAATGTTTCCTCCCGAGCCTCTAAGTTACCGACCACATCACTGTCATCAATGTGTTCTAAGGCGTTCAGCTGAGCTTTAAAGAGCAGGCAGTCAAACGCATTGGGGTTAATGTCTAATGTCTTCTGCAGATCGGCGTAGATAGGTTCAAACACACGTCTGCGGTCTATGGGGGTTATTCTGCTCATTACAGGTCCTTAGCGAGTTTCTGGGCGTCAGCCAGTGGGACTTTGTTCATTTTGGCGAAGACTTTCACCGCGCTGTCACGGTCTGCGCCGTACATCTTGGCCCTGTCCAGCTCAGATCTGAGCATTGCCTTCAATTGGTCACGGCTTGCGCCCTGCGCTTGCTTCTGGCGCTGCTCAACGGCTTTCTTTGCCTTCGCTTTGCTAGTCGAGACCTTAGATTGCTGCTTGCCAAGCTGTTTACGCAGCTCTGCGACCTCTTTTTCCAGCTTCTTGATGTACTTCGGATCTTTGACCTGACGCTTAAAGACGCGCTTGGCCTGCTTCATTTTGTTGATCACCTGCATAGCAGCGGCTTTGTCTACATCACGAGGACGGGCACGCTCTAACTGCTCGCGGTCTTCTTTGGTCAGGAACGAATCGGTGTTATCACCGGCAAAGCCTTCTTTCTCAGCCTGCGCTTCAAGCTGTTTGGCGAGCTGGGCCTGCACCGTAGGCGACTTTAACGCCCCCAGCGCTTTGAGCTGGTGTTTGCAGCAACAACCGGTCAGTTTGGGGTTTCGGACCTTCGGAAAGTCTTTCTCATAGGGCGCTATGGCAAAGTTGCCGGCTGTGGCGACATAGCGGTACCAAAACTGATAACGGCCACACTGACAGTCAATGGAGACATTGCCCAAACAGATACGCTTTACGGCAGCTGCCCAGCTGCGCTGCGTCTGAGTTAACTCTTCCATCCAGTTCTCAAGACGGATCCGGACCTGATAGCTCCCCTCGCCATGCTTGCCCGAGGCGGTGACATTGAAGTGCAGCAAATCACCACGGACCTTATAAAGCCGTGCGACTTGGATCTCTGTATTGGCGCGTTGTACGTCTATCTTGCGAGAGGCAACAATCAGCTGATCCAGCGGGGCGCCACGAGTCCGGCCCCACTTCTTCGAGGTCGACTTACGCGCCTTGTCAAAGGCTCGCATGTCGTCAATGGTGAAGGGATCGCCGCCTTTCTTTGAACCCAGCAACACCGAGTGATACAAGGGCAACTCACCGGTGCGGATTGCTTCACGGATCGCTGCCGGTGACAGCGTTCTACGCGCATACTGGCGCTCGGCCTTCTGGTTACGGCGACGTTCGTTAAATTCTTTGTCCTGATTGCGGACGTTTTGGGTCATTTCTGGCTGCTTCATACGCCCTCCTGCTCAAACTGGCAGTAATAGCGAATGCGCGTTCTCACCCACTTAATGGTCGGCAGGCGGATCAGGCTACCGGCAGCGAGGTATTCACGCATATCATCAAGGCCAGCACACACCGACACGATTTTCTTGAGGCTATCCGTCCCGTAGTAACGCAAGGAAATAAGCTCGGGCATCCGGATCTCATCTATCGAGACCTCCCACTCTTCCCACTCAAACAAACCGTCGCGCAGCTCACGGTAAAAACGAGCACGGATCAGCTCATCTTGGATATTCAAAGGGCTTAGGCGTGATAACTGGGTCATGCATCCCCCATATCGCGCTCAATGGTGATGCGGCGTAGCGTTGTAAAGGCGGGATCTTCGTCTTCGACGTTGATGGCATCCAAGAACGTATCAACATAGTGCTGGTTAACTTGGTTGAACTCACACGCCGTCAGCACGCACAACAGAATGGCACGCTGATAACCGGAAAATTTGGAGTGGTCGATGTCATAGCGGTAACGCCCACGGTCATCCGGCACGATGTTAACGCTATTGTCACGGATCCAGTGACGCTCCAAACCCTTGTTCAACACAATGCAACCTTGTTGGTTGCCATCGGTAGTGTCACCAAGGCGAAGCAGGTTAAAATAGTGGTCAAAGGCGATATTCATGTAACCGCGCTTTTCAGTCGGGTCCGATTCTTCAAGTAACACTTTGTGGGCGTACTCGCTGAAATCATCCCCGCGCTCTTCGACGACCATGTGATAGCCTTCGTCGTGCTTTTTCTTCAAGTCACGTTTGAGCTTTCGCTTCCATGTGCCAAACGCACCGGAAATCTTTTCGAGCTTGGCGATCACCAACAGGTCATTATCAAGCACGGCGGTCGCTTGGACCTGCTCTCTTCCCAGTAGCGTGACACAAAATATCTTCTTCTGTGTGCTCATGGCTTTGTCTCATCATAGAAATGAGGTCATGATGAACGCTGGCGCACGTTGTCGCAGCAACAGGGAAATATTGCGAAATTCTATTGCTTTGTTTTGCTTATTTGCTCGTTGTGACAACTAGAGGCGTATAAGCCACTGAATAGACTTGATTTGATGGGCCTCGCTAATTGCTTTAAGTGAGTTGTGTCAATTAGAGCGCGCGACGCAAGCAACTTCCGGCCACAAGTGGCACGCCTTACTTGTGATGCGACAAATGATTGCATTGTGCGCCATTGTGTCTATAATGAAATCACCGCTATATAGGAGATTGAACAATGGCAACAAGCGTCCGATTAAATGATGACTTTGTTTCCGAAGCCAAGGCTTACGGGACCGCAGAAAATCGCTCTGTGCCTATGCAGATAGAGTACTGGGCCAAGATTGGCAAAATCATGATGGAGAATCCAGACCTCTCTTATGAGTTTGTCCGTGAATCATTATTAGCTACTGAAGAGGTTAAACAGGGGTTGGTGAAGCCGTATGAGCGAAGAACAAAGAGAAATTGAGGTCTTTGAGGCTAGACGCTTCACCAAAGCCCTAAGCAAGCTGCCAACAAGGCAACTCAGCACCGTTGAAGATGAGATCGAAAAAATTATTGCCAATCCGGAAATAGGTCAGCAAAAGAAAGGCGATTTGTCACATTTGCGGGTACATAAATTCAAGGTGAACAAGCAAGAATTGCTGCTCGGTTACTCTTGGGTTGATAATGAGTTAAGGCTTTACCTGTTAAGCCTTGGTTCGCATGAGAATTTTTATACCGACCTGAAAAACCAACGGAAAAACGACCTCAAGCTGATCAACTGAACCGGCGGGGAATCGCCCGAAAGGCACTCCCCGCAGATCGTCAAAAAAGCCGAAGCGTACCATCCTGACTAAGCTTCACCTCCATGCCTTCGATTTTCTTTACTTCCGACATCCAGAAAAGCTGCTGTTCCATTTGTGGCAGATCACCGACCAAAGACATCAGCATAGCCATAGGCATGTACACGAGCTGCGCTGGGCGCCCATATTCACGCTCGAAACGCTCATGGTTGTCTTTCAGGAGGGTGAGATAGGGATTATTATTCTTTGCCAGCTCACAGGCTAACGGGCTGACTTTGTGATGCACACTGCCAATCGTGCCGACATTGGCATGATCCGCTTGTTTCATTGCTTCGGCCAGCTGGTGGCCCAGCTGCTCTAACTTGTCCATGGTCCGTTCCTTCTACTCGATAAAACGGACTTAGGGTGGCATTGCGCTCACCCTGTCGCCACAACAAAAGGTTATTGGTCCCAGCTGTTCGGAAATGCCGGACAACTGAGGTAAGCCATAAACCGCGAACTATCCGGAAACTCCGGATGGTTCATCCAAGTGCAACCAAATCACCCTACCCCAACGGTCAACACTGCACTTTTTCCCACCATGGAAAACTAAAACCACAGGGCCTGCACTGTCATCTGAAACAGATTCCACCAGAGAGAAGTCTGTTTCATCAATTAATGAGGTAAGCTTCTGCCTTGCAACAGGAAGGTAATTGTCTAGATCTGGCAATTCCACCCCTTAATTCTCCACCGAATCAAGCACCATAGGCTTGCGTTTGCCGTCTTCAAAATAAGCCACCATGGCGTCACCAGATTCAAATTCCAGTGTGATCAGCTCAGGCGTTAGGTCACGATCGTCAATCACCAACACATAGCCATCACCGGCCTTGTTGATGATGTAGTCGACGATAATACCGTCGCACTCTTCGACTTCCAGCTCAAGCGGGTCAAATTCATTTTCAATTGTGGGCAACTTCTCTTTCAGCACCCCAAACACGTTGGACAATTGCACTATGCTGTCACTCATCTTTATCTCTCTCTAGGAAAACTTAATACGTTATAACCGCGCTCTTTCAGGAAGTAGGCAATGGGCTTGTAGGCAGGCTCATAGAAAAATGGATCCCCGCCAGTATCGCACCAAGCGCCAAACATAACGTCTGGGTGCTCAAGCCCTTTGGATTCGACCGTGCGCTCGCCTTGGAACATGATGTAAGCCTTGCGGGTCACATCCCTTTGCACTCGGATAGCATCAAACTCGTCACGTTCGGATATTTCACGCTGAAGTGCTTGCGCCTCTTCTTCAGTCATTGATTTTGGCACCAGAACAGTGCCAAAAATAGTGATACTCATAAGCCTCTCCATCAGCCAAGCACAGGCAAAACACTCACCTTTTTAAGCTCTTCCAGCTCAACATCTGTCAGCTGAAATGAAATCTCAGGCGGGGTTTTAGTAGAGTTGTCCATTTTGAACATCACGACATTCACGCCATCTTCGTTAAGCGGATAATGATGAAAAGCTCCGGACTTAGGCAGTTCTATTGTGAAGCCGGCACTCCCTTCGATAGTTAACCCCATAGGTGTGTCTGGGGACTCTTCAACGATCTCTAAAATAAAACCTTCAAACTTATGTTTCATAGCTTCCTCGGTAATCCTAATTGTTATCCACAAATGACAAGCAGTACTGCTCAAACTGGTAAAGGGCCTCGTCGTCAAAGTGCCCTGAGTCGCGCAGACACATCATTTCTTGGAATAGGTGGCGATTCTTCAGGTCAAGATTGATGTAATCATGCAAATGAGCAATGCGCGGCGTTGGCACTCGTCGGTACCAGTTAGCAAATGCCGTGGTAAAGAACGTTCTTGCACGACCTCCGTCCTCAATCGCTTCACGAATGTCCGACAGAACCTCTTCGACAGAGCGAGCCTTGGCGATCGGCTTGGGTTCCACAACCAGCGAGCGGACCGACTCTAAAACCTTGTGCTGATCAAGCTTGCTGTAACGAGAAAACTGCACGCGCAGCTGCTCAAGGTACTCATCCAACATCGACTCTTCAAAAGTCACTTTCATAGCTCTAATCCTTGTATCTAATTACGTTAAAGTTAACACCTAAACAGTATCATATAAATGCACATCTGATACTTATCTGGTATCAATTGTGTATTAATCTTTTTCCTCTTTTCCCCACTGCATAGGAGCTGAACGTGTTTTGACGCGACTATGAGCCATTGCACCATCACGCGCCAGTATCGCCCTGCCATATCTTGCCACCATGGTACCGCTAGACCATCGGCCAGACTGTTGGATCTGCAGGGTGTTGTAGCCTTTTCTAAGCAGATCTTGAGCAGCACCAACACGCGCGCTGTGCGCCGTGAAAGGCTTCACCCCCTGACGCCCCAAGTCCAAAGTTTCCCATGCAAAATAGAACACACCTTCGACCGTTTTGGTGGTGATTGGCTTGTGCAGGACCTCGCCAGTCTGCTTGTCCTTCTTGGGCTTGATGCAGGTGTTGTGCTTGGACACACCCACAAACAAAAATCCGTCACTGCTCATATCCAGCTTGCCGGCTTCGGTGTAATCCATCAGCAAGCTGACCACATCCTGACTGAGTATGCAGGTATCCGGCTCCCCGCTGTGATTGGTTTTGGTGATGGGGATAGTCAGTATCGCGGTACCGTCGCCGGCCAGCTCCATATCACTCACGCGAATGTTCGCCAGCTCTGACGCTCGCAGCATTGACTCATAAGCCACGGCCAGCAATGCCAGATTGCGGCGAAGCAGTAACTTATCACTGCGGTACCAAAGCGAGGTCAGTTTAAGCAGGTGCTGCTCATTGAACGGGGATGCCTGCTTCACGGCCTCGCCCTCTCTCACTTTCTTGCGAGCAATGGCTTTCAGCCGGTCTTCCACGTAGATATCGAGGCAGGGATCTGGACAGCCAGCCACACGGTGAACACGGGAGATCGCCCAGCGATACACCGATAACGTGTTTCGGTGTAACTCTTCCGCTCGCTCAATAAAGAAGGCTTCTACGGTATCCGGTGTCGCCGGCAAAGAATGGCGATGATTCGCCAAACACCAGTCAACAAAGCAGGTCCACGCACTTTCCAGCCGGCGCAGCGTGTTGGGAGAGTAACGCTCTTCCCGCTTTTTGAACTCATTCAGCAGGTGCTCAAATGCAGCCTTGAACTGCTCGTTCTCAGCAACGTTGATGCCTTTTTTCTGGGCCGCTTGGATTGCCGTTTTGACATCATCCGGCCTGACTCCGGAAAAGTCACCGAGCAGGGAGAGTTGGTTTTCTATCATGCGAATAGGTACCTATGATCGCGCTGTTTGAGGTGTTTGAGCTGGTTCAGCTCTCCGGTGAGGTGTCGAACCTTCTCTTCACACTCCTGCTCTTTCTGCCAGTTCTTGTCCATATCGAAATTAGCGAGCCGGTTGTACTCGCGTTGCTTTGCCTTCAAGTCGGTTTCAGCTTTCTTGCGCTGGGCAGGCTTACCCATTTCAACTTCGACTTCCAACCGGCCAATTTCAAACGCCAGATTGCCGAGCAGTTCAGCACGACGCTGAAAGTCGAGGTACAGTTCAAAATCCGCTTTCACTTGATCAAGTTTTTTCTGAGCAGTCGCTAAAGCTTTCTCGGTGGCTTGGATCGCCACTGAAAAGGGTTCGTGTTTTTTGGTCATGGTCGGGGTCCTTCTTACAATATGCAACCATATTGATTGAAAGCGGGGAAATTGTCAATTTCCGAGAATGACAGTTCTCAGAAATTGAGAGTTAGACGGGCATTTTCTGATCGCCCATAAAGTGACACGGTAACACTTTAAATATTCATCTTTGCTCGGGTATTTCTTGCCGACAATAAAAAACCGCCCGTAGGCGGCTTTTTGCTCAATCGTGGCAATTAGGCGGGGAGAACGTGACAATCCGGAACGGGGCCAGAAGGCAGAGCACCCACCACCGGAATGCGGGTCAAGTGTGTTTTCAGCGTCTCGCGCAGTGCATACCCGACGCCCGTGGTATTAACGATCACCAAATCATAACCGCCCTGCTCGTACTGATCTTGAATCCGGCAAGTGGCATCCAGCACGGTCTCATCGTCTTGAACTTCGGCCAGTAGCGTCCGTTTCGCACGTAATACCGACGCCATATCCCGCACATCAATGGATAAATATCGCTTTTCATTGTTACCCTTCTTAAATAACAAAAAGACTTCACCAGAGGGGATTGGAATATTATTTTTCCCGCGACTTGAGCCAATTAAATTATGCGCAACCAGCGGAACAGAATAAAAGAGCATCAGCAAAACAGAGAGCGTTCCAATAGCCGAGCCGCCTTTTAATGGGTCCCATAATAATTGCCTGAGCGGTTCAGATAACGGCGCAGCAAATAGAATAACGGCCATGACAACGCAATATGCCAGCGTAAACTCTTTGAATAGTTTGGTCGTTGAAATCTGCTCTTTTTTACCGAGCAATCCCACAAACAAATAGACGCCCAGTGTCATGAAAAACCATGACATTAAGCAATACGAAAGGACTTGATAAATACTCATTGTGATTCCCTATACATGACTATGACTTAGCCAATATAGGCGGATTACCCGCCTATCCGTACAACACAACTTTGTTAAATCTAGTCTTCCTCAACCAGAGCCATATCAACCGTTTTACCTGCTAAATCATGCGTGCAGTCATTCAGGTATTGCCATTGTCCATTTACAATGAACGAGTGGCAGCGTTTATGGATCCGCTCTTCTCCTTCGTCCCACGTTACCAGCAGGCTGGGGCTAAAGGTTGGCTTTTCCAGACTTTCATTAAAGGTCCACGTTGGCCCACCGTTGGGATTAGCCACATAGATCACATGAGGTATTCCACAACCAACGCAATCAGCCATATAGCCCACCAAATCACCATTCCCGTTAACTACGGGATCCACTTTATTGCTCATGATGCGTCCTTTTTAGTTGCAGCTGCTAACAGTGAATTCAAATCCAAACCAAGCAGCTTTTCTGCTTCAGACTCCGTGAGCTTGAGCTTGTATTTGGGATTCATGAGCGCCCGAACGGCAAAGCTATTGTCCCTGTAATTGCCCTTAGCAACCTGGGTTTTGTATGCCTGCACCTCGGACCATTGGCGATAAGGACGCACCAACAGGTACAGCAAGGCATGAAGCGCAGGCGCCAAGCCGGTGATCGCGATACTGACGGGCATCATGACCGGATCGCTATTGAAGAAGTACAGCGCAGGCCAGCCAATCAAAGACATCAGCAGAAATAGCGCCCACCACTGCCTGACGTGGCACTTTTCATGCTCAAGCAGACCAATGTCGTGCTCTTTACCTTTGCGAAGGGTGATCAGGAAAAGACGGGCGTTGCCAGCCTGCCAAGACGGCAGCTTATCCGTGTAACGGGTAATGTAGTATTTCATATCATCCCCCATCACTTGAACGAGTAGCACTGCTCGTGCTCATCGTGTTCTATGGCCCGTCGGCAGTGGTTAGGATCAAACCAGAACAGCGCATTAACCACCTTCTCCATGATAAGGGCCACCTTGCTCCCTTTCATGGCAGCGCGGCCTATACGCCCTGATATGGTGTGGTCCATGTTGCCAAATCCCACCGCATTCACAGTTTGGTCGACCGACTCCCACACGTTGAGAATGTAGGGTCTGATCTTGCGAAAGGGCAGTGACAACAAAGAGCCGGCAACCAGCAGAACGCCAAGCGGACTCAGCAGAACAGCGGCACCGGCCAGTAGAATGAAAATGAAGATGAATAGTGCCTTGAGATAGGCAAGGGATGTGTTCATAGATGCTCCTGAAGGTTAGGTGAACAGGCTCATTATTCACCGCCTCCACTGGGCGAGCATCTATACAAAAATGTCAGGTTATCAGCTGTTCTTGGCGTTGCATCCGTAGAAAATGACGTCCTCTTTGGGGTAATCGACAGGGCGCCCCAGCACTTCCCTTGCCTTTCGGTTTATCTCTTCAAACGGATAAACGTCAGTGCCCTTGAACTGGTCCCATTCATCCCAGTCGTGCGGCAGCTTCCGGCAACACCAGTGGTCAACGTTGAAGATGCCATGCAGGCACGTATTGCACGGGTAGTTTGACTCGTTGTTATAGCCATCAAGATCACGGGTTAGCTTCAGTTGACGACCGAGCGGATCATTATCTAATTGAATTTCTACTTCATTGCTCACAGTGCATTTCCTTATTGGTGTTTACTTAATACCGAATGAGTATTTATAGAGTATTTTAACGGTATTAACTGTTTTCTTTCTTTTGCAGTGGCACTTTCTTTCTAAAAGACAACCCAGTGCCAACCAAAGAGCCACTAAACCAAACACCACGACGACCAATATTTAATTTAACAAATCGGTTGCCAATGGTAATTGAAAAGCTCGCCTTAGATATATTCACCCAAAGAAAGGGCAGTACTCTAATTCTTTTTTGATACCTTAAACCTTTCACCGTTCCTCCTAGCCAATAAAAAAGGCGAGATAACCCCGCCTTAAATCCTAACCTGCTTATTTTTTTAATGAAGAGACTGATTCCTCAAAAACTGTATCCAGACGTGTAATTGCAGCAGCAGAGATTTTGCGATGAGCAATCTTTTCACCATCAGGTGATAGAACAACCACCATGCGCTCATCAATGCGTGGCCATGGTCCTCTTTCTGCCTGCAGGCTATCGAGCATCAGGAACTTGTATCCCTTATCCCTCGCGCCATCAACCGAAGTAAACCCCAGCCCTTTCAGGCAATCGAACAACCACGCAAAAAAACCTGCAGCTTCCGATCGCAAGCGTTCCTCTGTGATGTCCAGCTGGAACTTTGCCAAATCCCCAACATCAAAGCTGCTTTCCTGAGCTGGGATAGTCGCAAATTGAACCCCTGACACCGCGCCACGCTTTGACTTGCCCTGAACGGTCTCCATCGACAAACGAACCATATCAGCGGTTGTTTGCTCTGCGTTTGGCGTGCCAAGGTAACTCTCAGGAACGGACATGGATTGCAACGCCCTCCCCATCACAGAAGACATTGCCGCTTGAATGGTAGTACGGCCAAAATCAGGCTGTTTTGAGCGCTCTTTCTCCATAGCTACCATTTCCTCGGCACTGGCAAGTAGGTCAGAGAACAAATCATCTTTCACTCAACACCTCCTTCTTAGGCTTTATCCAGCCCAACATTAACCGTTGGCAATCTCTTAAAAACAAACTCTTGAGAGTGCCATTTTCCATTCTTTCGCTAGCATTGTAGGTATCAACATCATCTTGAGACACCTCCAAATACCGAGTGCCAGACACACCCCCCAGTATCCGCCCATGTTCCATTGAGATCTTACAAACAGAGTAAAGAATGTCAGGGGGCGATGAAAAACCACTGGCGTTAATAAAGGCGACAATCACCTCCCCTTCAGACACCCGCTCAAACAACTCATCGTAGTCAGTACAAAGCCCGTAAGGGATGTGATTACGCATGGGCGACCTCGCTCTTTTGGGCCAGCTCTTCCTTTAACTGACCAATAAAGGGGATCCAGACCTTATCCCAGAAGTCCTGACAGCAAGGGGATACTTTGGTTGCTGACGGGAGATACTCGTAGTCACCGAACACTTTATCAAATAAGGGGTGATCAATAAGCTCCTTATAGTACAGGTCGCCTTCTCTGTGCTCAGTGGATAGCATGTCTTCCCACGCCTCCCTCGCCTCTGCTTTGGTCAAGTCATCTTCACGGCGTGACTCTATGATGCATCGCTTCACCTCAACGGGGTATTGCTCAGGTGCCGGCACGTAGTGTTTATAGCCGGTGAGCTTCTTCATGCAGTAGTCGAAATCTATTTCCGTCAGAAACTCTTTGGGATCACCGCCGCAATGGGTCCAGTTATGAGAGTATGTGCCATAGTCCGAGTTGATAGCCACTCTGACAGACTCTTTACCACAGATTAAGAAGATATCACCCCAGCCCACACAGCTGTCGTGACGAACTTGGTATAGCTCCGCTTGCGTTTTGATTACTTTAGTCATGACTTTCTCCTTACAGTCCAATATCAATGCTTAGGTAAACATCACGCACGCGCTCATCCGTGATACCGATGTATTTAAACGTCTCCGTAACGCTTGAGTGGTTGAATAGCTTCTGCAGTACGTTAATGTCTGCGCCGTTCTTATAGGCGTGGTAGCCGAAGGTCTTACGCAATGAGTGCGTATTTAAGCTGTAATCCAGCCCCAGACTGTCTTTAACATCAATCAGCTTGGTTGATATCCATTGACGGCTAACCGGCTTAGGATCGCCTTTGACGCGATTTCCGGTAGCCTGAAACAGATAGATAGCCTCGGGATTATTCATTCTCAGGCGCTCAACGCACTGCAGCGCGGTTCTATTCAGAGTCAGGCGCTTTGGCTTGCCGGTTTTCTTCTCTTCCAGCTCAACATAACCAATGTCTTCACCTTCTAGCTGCATTGTCTTGATGTCGTCGAATTTCAGCTTCAGCAGGTCGCTAATACGCAGGGCCACATTACAACCGAGCATGACCAGTTCAGCCTCTCGATGGTTCCCCCACTTTTTGAGGCGGTTGTAGATGGCTCTCACGTCATCCAGATCTTTGATTGGGTCAACTTGTTTCATGATTTTTCTCTCTGGTGGTGCAGCAAGTCGAAACTCACCGCACTTGATCATCTTTCCGCCTTTATGGCGCCACACTATGGGACAATTTGGCTTGCTCGGTGCCATGTACCGGCGTATTCACCTGCACATTGCTTCCATCCAGAACACCAGAGTGATAATCGTCACGACTGCCACCTTTACGACGCATACTCTTTGCCTGCTCCGGCTCTTTCCCGTCTTGGCTTTGATGCTTCATGTATGACTTAATGCGGGTCTCTTCCTCTTCGGGCAATTTCTCTGCCTTCAGGTTTTCAGTAACAGAGATCACCCAGCCTTCGCAGTAGCGGTCAGCGCGAACGGTCTTGTTTTGTTTGCGCATTCGGGGGGTCAGAGTCGACAAATACTGCTTTCTGGCATTCATCAGCTGGCGGTAGAGCACATCAAAAGCATATGCGGCCATCATGGCAGCGTCTTTGCGTCCAATGAACTGAGGAAAAGAGCCTTCAAAGTTAGTCTCAAGCATAGGGATAACCTGAAACGCCTTGGCGATTTCTGAAACCAACACGCCCACATAAACAACCGGCTTGCGTTGGATGCGGCTTTTGCTGGTGGTTTCACCCATTTCAATGAACTCGATGTCTTCATCACTGAGGCCATACTTGCGCATTAGCTTACGAGCCATCGCCAAGGCATTAGCCGCTTCATTGGGATTGCTGGACTTGGAGAGATCAAAGCATTTCTTGATCTTCTCTAAATGCTTGGGATTCATGCCGCCTCCTTACCTGCTAATCCAGACTCTCTCAATGCAGCCTGAACCGCTTTGACGATGCGAACCATGTAAGCGTATTGGTGGGGCACTCTTGTAGGGGCAGTGACAATGCCAAGGTCTAAATATTCGAACTCTTCTTTGCTTTCATGATCAGGGCACTTGTAAGTGTCATAGCTGTGCTCGGGAGCGTACTCTTCCCAATCTTCGATATCGTAAAGCGCACGGGCCAAGCTGGAACCGATATGATTTAAACGGCGACAGCCTAAGATGTGCGCTCTCGCCAGAGGCAGAAAAGCATCATAATCCGGCTCTTCGCTACTTAGCGAACCACACAGATTAGAGATCAGGTAGTGCTCATCACAATCACAGAAGAACTGAGCAATAGTTCTGCCACCCATCGCGCCCCAGTATGAGGACCACGATTTTCCGTAGCACTCAATGACAATCTTTCCTTTGCCGGCAACATAGTCTTCCAAAAATACGGTGATAGGGTCGAGAGATTCAATCTCAGTGATGCGCAACTTAATCGCTGTGCTTTGTTCGATTTTCATGATTTTTTCCTTTGGTCGGGGTTACAAATCTAATTGCTATAACGAGAATATAATAAGATTGTGTAAATCAATCAAGGGAAAGATAGGGAAATGTGAGAAATGACGGGGGATTTCTTATTGCTAAAACGTGCTTTTAGCAATAAGGAAGATAAAAAAAGGCCCCGCATCCTTGCGAGGCTACCCTACTAGTTGGCAATGCAATTTCATCATTGGGATAGCAATGTTCGGTCTTGGCATGAGGCTGGGGGTCGACAGCCAGTGTGGCTAATCACCGCTTACCGTACCCCCGTATGCAGCTAAGGGAAGCTACGCCATTGCAAACAATGCCCGTTCATCTTAGTGCGTCTGCGATCACCCTAACCACAACAAAAAAATGTTGGATATAAGAAAGCCCACTCACAGGAGCGGGCTTTGTCTTACACCGAGTTGAAAGAAGGATAACCTTTCAAAAGGGATAGTACGGGCGCTAATGCGCTGGCACTACAACATTTTCTTGTTATCCTCGCCGCCCTGCTAAGCCATGCAATGGCGCAGCCATTGCCCGTAATTTAGCCGATTAGGACCATTGTTCCTATGTAAAGTGTAAGAGTATTTTTTGCACAGGGTTATCCCCTTGATTTGGGGATAACCGCCTATGCTCGCCTGTAGAACTTAAAGAACTCGTCCAGTCGTTCGACCTCCATCAAGCCAACCTGTGCGTACTCATTCAGTCCATCGTCTATCCAGTCACTGCAAGCTGCCTGAATCGCGGCCCTGACATCTGGGTAATCATCAGCCTCACACTCAACCACACCACCGCTTTCAATCGCAGCGATAGCCTGATCCGCTGGGCTTGCCTCTTCCTCTCCCAGCAATGCCATTGCTTTCGCCAGAGCATTATCAGATTGACCATCGCTTTGCTCGCCGGCAGGAATGTAATCAACCAACCAGAAGAACGCCGTTGCATCAAAGATATCGGGAGACTTGATACCCTCACTACGCAGCTGCTTCTTGGAGAAGATACGCCAGCGGCCCAACTCGTCAAACTCATACGGGATCTTGACGAACTGTTTCTGCAGTTTCTTCTCAAACTGTTTCGTCTCACCTCTATGCAGCTTCAAGCGGCCAGTGCCCAAGGCTTCTTTGACCATGACACAGGCAAAGTCTTTCTCTTTCGGGAAACGCTGCTTCACTGAGTTCGCGTGTGGTGGTCGGCCCCAGTGGATACGAGTCACGTTCACACCCAGCTTTTCACACTCTTGCGCTGTCGTCAGACCATAACCGTCCGCATCAATGCCAACCGAAATATTGGTGTAACCAGCCGTTTCTTGGTGAATAAAGCGAGCAAATTGAACCCCGTCCATATCTGCCGGCGCTTCAATCGCTTTCACCACTTCAACCTGTCGCTCACTACCAAAGCCACAGACCTTACCAATCTTGAGGACTGAACTATCTCGACCTTCACCACCGGCGACGTCGGCAACAGCCACCCAGCCCCACTCATCAGCAAATTCAATAACCGCCTCAAAGCCTTTATCAACCAGACTACGGGAGATCAGGAAGCCACTTGCATCATCAGGACAAACACCCAGAACACGGATCCCGTATTCAGGGCTAGTCACGCCACCGTACTCGATGCGCTTCTCTCGGATAAACTTGAGGTTAACAAACGGACTCATTTCACTGTTGAGCGTGATAGCCGTGTACAGCCCTTGCTCAGCCAGCTCCATTTGAGAGTCAGCAAAGTGACCGGTCGGCCTTGTAAACTGACTAATGAGCAGCATTTTGTTGTTGTCTTCGGTCAATGCACCACGCAGCACCTCAAAGGCTCGATCTGATACGCCTGACGCCTCATCGACCACAACCATATAGTCTCTACGGTGCTGACCGGCCAAGCCTTCCTCATTGCCCTTAGAGCAGGTTTTACCAAAGATTTGCCAGACACCTTTGTAGCCTTTGGCGTAGAAAGACTTCGCGGTAATGATGAAGTACTGCTCTAACCATGGCTGACGCTGGCAGATCTTCACCCAGAGACGCTTGATGTACGAGAAGACAACGTTTGTTACCTGATCCAGCGAGTTTGCGGTCAACATGCACAGAGACTCAGGGTGCGTGATGATGAAGTGCAAACACAATGCAGCGGTCAGGTGGGATTTACCGGTACCGTGACCGGACGCCACAGACACACGCGCCCCGACAGGCGTCAGGGCGTTAATGACTTCGATTTGCTGAAACGACGGCTCCATCCCGATAACATCATAGATAAACGCCAATGGCCGGCTGCGATAGCTCGCTGCAAAATCCAGATAACGAGGATCCAGAGTAATAGCAGCGTGCTTATGCTTCTTGCGGCTTCTGTTCCTAGCTGCCATGGCTATCCTCAGCGTTTAGCGCTTCCAGTTCAGCCATACGCGCCGCCAAGAACTCCTCAGAGCTTTGCTGATTACCAAGCTGCAGCTGCTTCTCGCGCTCTTCCACCATCTGAGGCGTAACTGCACCCGTTGGTAGCTCGGAATCGTCATCATCGCCTTCACCCAGCTCAAAGCGGATCTGCGCCAGCAGGTTAGGCGGAATGTCTAAGCCATTCGCACTGAGCATGTGCCCTGCGGTTAATGCGTCAATCTCTTCATTTGCTAACTGGTTAAAGACGGTCGACTTGATAGCCAGCTGCTCGCTGTAAGATAGCGTGCTGCCCTGCAACAACTTCTGACGCAATGATTCCAAGTTAGCAACACGGCCCATCCAGCGGTCAATCACAGCGTCCCAGTCCACGCGCTTCATCTTTATCGTGGTACCCAGTGGACCTATGTTGTCCTCAAACGCTTCTGCACGCATCGCTGCATGGTTGAAGTAGTCTGGCTTTTGAAAGCTAGGCGTAAACCCTTCATCATCCGGATCCGCTGCAGGGGGCGGCGGTTCGTTGGCCGCTTCTTCTGCCTTTCTGGCCTGCTCTTCTGCAATTCGCTTCTCGATGTACTCCTGTTCGCCCTTCAACCGGAAAGCTTCAGCCAACTTAGCGCGAGCTAAGGCCAACTCATGATCAATACCGCCAGCAGCAGAAAGCGCAGTTTCATACGCCTCCGCCATTTCATCCGTCAGGTGGCGAGCATAAAGCCCGTGCTTTCTGGCGTTGGAATTGCCAGCCTGCCCACCCCTATTTCGTTTTGCACCAGACTGGGAAAACGATCGATCACTATTGCGCGCGCGCTCCCCGTCAGAGTGATCGCTATTGGTGTTAACTTGTTGTTTGGCCTTGGTTTTGTTGCCTTTTTTGGTTGTTGTTTTACTGGCTTTGCGATCGCTTAAACGATCATTATTAAGATCGTTATTACGATCATTATCGTGGTCGATCGGGGCATTGCCCGATATTTCAATCTTACCTTTGCGGTACTGGGTAATCGCACGGGTGAGAGAGCCAAGCGGCACCCCTTCATCCTGTGCAAAGTCTTTGTTTTTGTACTTGGGATCGTCCTTCTGGCGCTGAAATAACAGCGCCAGTAGACTCGACCAATCGTAGGTGGACTTTCTAGCCATAGCTAACCTCTACTACTGTGCTGCCGCTGCTTCAGCAATACAGTGATCGCACTTTGCTAGTGACTCGTTCTCTTGTAGTAACCTCTTGTTTATCTTCTCCAATTTCGCTAAACGCTGAGACATTTCAGCAACTTGGCTCTCCAACTTACTGCGCTCGCGCTCCCACTCTATGCGTTCATTTTCCAACTGCTTTGAATAGAGGGTTTCAATGGTCTTGACGCGCTTATCAAGGTCCTCCTGCAACTGGTTCATTACTTTTTGCTGCAACTCCACGACAGACGTCGCCCCTTGAATCATGACCTCATCGGCCCGTGCATCATCAAGTGGCTTTTCTTGTCGTTTAATCATGAAGTTCCAAAAACCAGCGCCCAGAACGGCAGTGATCAATGGCACCACAAAATCTTTAAACTCAGTCCCCGTCATCCTGTTCGCCCTCACCTTCCACCCATTCACGAAGCGACTGTTTATCGACGTTACAGGCTTTAATGACCGCTTCCCGCTCAACGCTCTGAGCGATACCGTCTTCAAAGCTGTCACCCCTCAGCGGTGCATCAGGGCAGTCTTTAAGCCATTCCGGTGGTGGATACTGCTTCTCTACAACGGTTTTAATCACCGTCACTGTTTTTGGTGGCGCCGCCGAGCATCCGGATAACACTGTCAGGCATCCGAGTACGCAAACACGCAGCCTCTTTCCCATCATTGCCACTCTCCTTCTCAAGTTGAGCGAGTTTTCGTCCTAACTCACTGTTACTCTTAGAAAGTTCGCGCTCACGATCTGCAGATATTTTCCGCTCAAGATCTCGCGCTTGCTCCATCTGAGTGATTTGCTCGTTGGACTCTTGCAAGTCCTGCTTAAACTGGGCATTGGTTTGCGCCAGCTGGGCATTCTCTTGCGTTTTGGTTTCAATGGTGGTCTCTAAGTTGTCGATGGTGATGTACTGGACGCCGACGACGCCCAGTAACAAAGCCCCAATGAGACCACCTGCGACATACACAGGGTTCATTTGAGCATCCTCATCTGCATCCAGTACCGCCAAATCCGCTCAACATAGGTTTTGGTTTCTTTCGAGTGATGCCCTGTTACCTGCGGAAGACACCGGATGATGTCTTTGTAGGGAGCGGGATTACCACAAAGCTTTTGAGCCTTGATGATCCAGCCACACCCAGCGTTGTAACAGGCCCAAGCGAGCGATAAGCGGTCCGACATTGGGCGGGGGGACTTCCACACATTCAGCCTGCCGGCCATGTAGTACGCAGCAGCTTCGATGTTGTGAACAGGGCTATGCACCGACACCTCATCAAAACCAAGCTGAGCGGACACTTCAGCCCACGTAGCAGGCATAAACTGCCCCAATCCTGCCGCCCCGACATAACTGACGGCCTGCGGGTCGAGAAGGCTCTCCTGATACAGCTGAGCCTTTAAAATCTCCATCCCATAGACCGCCTCATACGCCGGAAGCCAGCGTTTTGCTGACTTCCGGATCTGCGTGTCGTAAGTGTCAGGAAAGGACGCTGCCAAGGAGGAAGCAGGTACTGCCGAACATAACGCACTGGTAAATAGCAATAGAGCGGTAATCGCCCTTTTCTTTAGCTTGCGCAATCCAGTCATTTTTCACCCCGTCTTCACCAAAAATAACCTTGCGCATCATGGTCATAACCACCAAAGCAAGGCACAACAACACCAACTTCATACCGATACCAGTCAGAGCGGTCACGCCCATCGTGGTGAGATTGATTGATTCAGGCATAAGCCCTCCGATTTATTAACAAAAAGACAGCGTTAGCTGAGCCTGTAGTGTGTTTCGACGGGGGATTTATCGCATCAACACGTTTTTATTGAGCTGCGCCGGCCTAGAGCGCGAATCCTCCTATGCAATAGATTCACTGAGGCGCGACAAGCCCACGTAATACAAGGGATTACGCAAAGCAGCACTAAACCAGTGATTACGCGCCAGTCTCGCTTTTTTATCGGGCTTTTCAGTGAAATACAGGCATAAAAAAACCAGCGCTCTGGCTGGTCTTTAATCGTATGAGTTGTGTTTTAACGTGACGTCGTCACCTAACCCCATATGTGCATTTGAAGATAACGGGCCTTGCCGATAGGTATCCAAATCAATCCACCGTAGCCGTCGCCCCAGTAGTCAGTGCTTGTATCATCGTAGATATAACGAACCGCAACACTCTCACCATACCAATCTCTTGCTCGTTCTTTACTGCCGGCAACTTCATCAATACCGACAATCTTCAAGTCTTGGTACCTGTGTTCAGAAATGGCCCAATCAATTGCTTGCCAAATCTTAGGTTTAAGGGTGCGCTTTAAGCGACTAATGACTTTACAGTCTCTCTTGTAACGGGCATTTTCTTCTTCAGCCAGTTCCTTCATGAGAAGCTCAGACTGGGCGTGATAGTCTTCATGACATTCAAGGTGTGACACACCCCATGACAGGCTTACACGCTCATCGCTTTGATAGACATCATTGCCGCAATGGACACATTGACCGTAGTTCACAATGATTCCTTATGCGCTTCTCTCGCGGCAATCATGCTGGTAAATGTCAGAACGCTGGCATGATCGTTGTCATCAAGCGCCTTTTGTCGGTAAGAATACAGCTCGTCTATGGTGCAAACCTCTTCATTCCACCAGCCATAGCGCCCTTTTTGACGGTATTGATTGAGCTTTTCAGCCATTTGAGCCTGAGCACCGATAACAAGCTGAGCGTCTGCAAACTCTTCATGCATCGCCTGAGTGACAGCACTACTTGAGCGGTAATCAGGGCGCATAACCAGCTTCATTATTTCTGCAAAGTAGTTTTTCATGCTGCGCTCTCCTGTTGTTTCAGCTCTTCGGCAACCTCGGAAACGTTCTTATTGACGGCCTCAAATTCAATAACCCAGACATACGGGTTATCACTCCAATTGTTGTAAAGGCCATCCCATAAGTTCTTGAACCAAGTAACCGGCTTTTGGTACCAACTCAAACCAGATTCAACCGCCTTACGCTGGCACTCTTCATCTGTCGGCATTCCCTCAAGCACGGCTTGCTCTTCAGTAATCTCTTGCACTCGTTCAATACGAACGTCAGTCACTTTCAATGTAATTCGACTTGCGGCCTTTGGCATGTGAATTGACGGATGCCATGCTGATATTTCTTCCTCAAAATCATTACACCAGCGCATTTCACCATCGGCACGATAAATAACGCTCCCTGTGTAATAGCCCTTGCCATATTTCAGCTCTTTCACTGGCAAAGCGGGTCTATCTGGCGTCCATTCAACCATATTGCCGTCTTCATCAAATGAATGGTTCACAACACCCCAAGTTTCACGAACCCAGACCAGATCACCAACAAAGCAAGGAGCCGTAACAAGATCTGACTGAGGAAAGTCGGTCCCGACTCCGCGACGAATTAACGCGCCCCACTTGCCTTTTTTCGGGTGAGAGCTGGTGATTTTGGAAGGCTTGCGGTCGTGCAGTTCCCAGCCCTCTGGAATAACCAGAGGGCGACGGGTAACAAGCTTGCGGCCATCTAAAAGCGCGTTGACCATATCTGCAGTAAATGGGAGGTATGTTTCTTTCATCGTCGTATCCTTAGTCTTCTTCAGGGTGCCCAGCGCATGAGCCGTCCGCGTTTCTATTGTCACAAGTCGAATCCAACACCAGACAAGTAACCCCCTCATCAAGCATTTCCTTCAACTCTTTTCTCGCCGCTTCCATGCCATCTGGATGCGTTACTGTCTCGCTAAACTCTTGCTCTTCCATAGAAAGAAGCCTTTCGACCGGAATATGTACATGCATAATTGTGCTTGCCATAATAAATAATCCCTAAATAACTTCTCTAAGCAGCTCTACGTCTGCATCGTTGAGTGATTCCGCTTTCTCCGGCACTTTCACGCCACGGCTTGCCAGATAATGCTCTGCCAGCTTCTTGATGCGGTCCGTGTCCACCTGCTTTCCAACCACTTTAGAACCTGGGTCTTGAATACCTCGTGCTTGTGAAGATTTCACACCCAAGATAGAAAGCATTTCCGGATCACTGCCGTACTGAGTGACCGCATGGAACACAAATACAGAGTCTTCCTGACCGTCACGGTCCAATCGACCGATGCACTGGGTCATGACCTGCGGACTCCAATCCTCTTCACCAAAAATTACCGTTGAGCAGCGGTGCTGAATGCCATCGGTACCAGCACCAGAGCGAAGACTCATGATCAAAAGGTCAGATTCACCGTTGATAAAGGCTTTCTTGTTGCGCTCTTTCTGGGTCTGGCTCTCAGAGCCGGTGTAAAACAGCGGATTGAGATCGGCTAACTCTTTGGCCCAAATGTCATAAACGCCTCTGTGCCAACCAAATAGAACGACAGGAGTACCAGACTCAATGAACATGCGAACATAGGCCGCAACGCTGTGAGCTTTCGCTATCCCCGTCATTTCTCGCATCTTGAGGTCAAAGTCTCGGGCCGCTTGTCCTCGCTCCACATAAGAGCCGGATAGCGTTTTCACGGCCAGCTGCTCAGCCAGCACTTCCATATCTGCTACTTTCTTCATGTTTGGCGCCACCCACTCGATATGCGGCTCCAATTGTTTCGCCACCTGACCAACATCGGCCTTGGTACGGCGAATAAGCACCCTTGATTCTCTCAGGTACGAACCCAGCGCATCAGGATCCGCCACAATGCCCTTATCGTTGGCAACGCCAGCATCACGGGTACACCATTCACGTAGGAACTCGTCACGACTTCCGAGCACTTCCGGCTTAATCATGTTGCAAATGTTGAAGGCTTCAATCCCGTAGTTATAGATAAGCGTTGCGGTCAAACCCACAACCATAGGGACGTTCTGATTAATAACGGATGCCGCCATACCGCGCTGGCTTTCTCCGCCTCGTCTTAATTGCTGCACCTCGTCGTAAACAATGGCTTTTACCCAGCCAGCGGACAGCACATCAACCCATGGCGAAAGCTGGCTGTACTTGAAAACATAGATATCAGCTTGTGGCAGCTTGTACGGCTTGGTGCCTTTCGCTTTATGGACCGACAGGTTGATAAATTCAGCGGCTTTTTCACACCACTGATCTTGCAAGTGCGGCTCAACAACAATCACCAAAGGCAAGGCGTTAGGCAGCAGGCCAACACCTAAGCCAAGGTAGGTTTTACCCAAACCCACATCATCAATAACCAGCAGTCTTTTAACTGACTCAAGCAGATCCAGCCCCACCAGCTGATAATCACGCAGAGACTGGTTAGGCATTAGCCCCGCCCGTACCGCCGGCGTGTAGTCAGGCAGCAAGATAGCGTGCGCCTCTTCCTGCTTCTTGTGGTACTCACGGCTGCGTTTTTTCAGGTACCGTAAATCTTTATCGGACGCCTGCAGGGCATAACGCTGGGTAAACCAAAGCAGATCCGCTGCAACCTCCTGAGAGTCCTGCAAAGAGAAAAGCTTGGCTTGCTGTTTGGGTATTTTCGGGAACAACTGCTTGAGGCGAATAGCAACATGAGGCTCGATATCCACCAGCTCCCAGCGCGATTCTGAGCGACGTAGCGCCCCAAAGGTACGGTTAATCACGAGCTTACTCATAGACCGTTCTCCCCTAAGTAATAGAAGCGCGTCGGCTTGCCTTCGATTTGCTCTGGCAGGCCCTGTGGCTTAGCGGTCGCCAAAATCAGCCCTGTTACCTCCGGATTAAGGCAGTAACGCTCACACTGGCGGTAAACGCCCATCTTGTTCCACGCCTTGGAAGCTTTCACTTCCAGCCCAATACCGGAATTAGGAAAGAAAAAGTCGATGATGCTGCGACCATCAGACAAGCGGTATTCACGCTCAAAGCGAAGCCCAAGGTTGGTGAAGTGCTCTTCTAAGTACTCTTGGCACACCTTTTCATCAGCAAATTCGTATTTTCCTTTGCGAAGAATGCCGATCAGGGCTTCCAGCTTATCGTTGAGGCAGATTGATTCTGCCCCGACTTTGTTTTGCATCTTCCGACTCCTTAGCGATTGCTCAAGCCGGACAAGAAGCTGTAAAGCTCTTCCCAGTTTTCGTTGTCATAATGAGCCACCAGCTCGTCCCAGTGAGAAGCTATCTCTCTCCACTCATGACCGGTGGTCAGCATCAGGAATACTTTCTTCTCAAATCCAAGCGCTCGGACCATGCGAAGGCAGCGACCAAAGTCATCAGCATCATGAGGGTAGGAATACCCCTGAATCGGTAAGCGCGTCGTACCGCCATCAATGACATAGGCCATGTATTTAGAGCTGGTACCCGTATCATCACATTCAAACCACTCAGAGATAGACATACCTTCTCTGACCTTTACCGGCTCTCGGGCACACTCTTCAACAACCAAGTTGGCCGCTTTGATAGCAGTATTAAAAATGCTCGGGCAAAATGGCATGTCAGGGCATTGGCGAGACAGCTCTTGATTGATGGCGTTAACCAAGCTCATTTGGTCAATATAAATAGGATCGTGCATGGTTAAGCCCCCTTGCCCTGTTTTACTGCTTCGATTAATTCCAATGGAGACTTGAAATCACCAGACGCTGATTCAGCAATACCCGCATGTTTCATGAAACCGCACTCTTCCCAACCGTAAAGGTGGTGTGAACACTCTTCCGTATCGAGAGGTTTGTACCCCTTGTGCCACGGCCACACATCTGCACCAGCAATCATGTAAGCAGCCAGTGTCATGCCATATTCAACCGGCCCTTTAACTTCAACAGAGGTGTTGATAAGAGCACTTGGGGCGCTAGTCTCTTCCGGCCAATCAACATTCTGAGCACTTGTTGCCTGCATGTACTCTTCTTTGCTCACCCCAAGGGCCACCATGACGTCATAAATAGATGGAAACGAGTCGGTATCTTCATCATAAAAATCGTCCATCAAGTGTTCCCAGAGGTTTTCTTGATCCGTAGCTCGCTCAAATAGGCGGACCGCATCCAATTTGGTCAGTTTTTTTGCCATGGTTAAGCCTCCAAACGCTTCATACAGGCTTCCAGTGCTTCACCTTCTACCTTGCCAACGATTTTGAATTGCTCACGCTTCACGGTTGATTGCCAACGCATATCAGCAGCGTGAGAGGTAATAACAAAGGGTTCTACAGAGACGACCACGGCACTATCGTAGCGACCGCAACCACTGGCCAGCTGATAGTCAGGTTTTATTGGCTCAACCACATCACCAACAGCCACTTTGCGCAGCTTCGCTTCTTCGAACTTAATTAGACGGCGGGAAGTATCATCTTCCGGTCTATCGTGCATTTTGACCAAGTACATTGCTGGCGTATGCTCACAGATACCATCGATCACACCTCCATGACGATTCGTTGAGAACGAGTAAGCTTCCAGCTCTGTCCCAAGCTCAAAAGGCGGTACTGGTTGATAGGCTTTGCCCCAACTTTCAATTGCATCACGATGGATCTCTTGGATATAACCGTCTACTTGCTCCATATCATCAACAAACATCGAATCCACGTCCCAGCCGCCATAGGTATCCATTTTTTTAGCTAAATCGTAAGCGTCAATGCCGTAGTGGTAATGTTTTGCGATATCAATGGCAAACACTACCGCTTCATCTCCGTCAACACGGGTTAAGTGACCGCTTTGAGCTGCCTTTAGTGCGCCGGCTTTCTTCATTTCATCGGTAAGTTTTGGGCGTGGCGGGATTGGGGATCCCTTTGCGTTGAATAGTGGGTTCATTTTGCACCCCCTTGGCGTGTCAACTGATCACGCAGGTTCGGCGGTGTTCCCTTGATAGTCAGAGTGTCGGTTTCCGCATCGTAGAACACGCGCTCACCCAGCAGCAGAGCGTCAAACGTCAGATTGATACCACCACCAGCACCCACGAACTTTGTAAGCTTACGAACGCAGCCGGCATCAACAGGAAAGCTATCTTCCAGCTCATAGCCTTGCTCTTGGGTGTAGCGGCTAAAGGAACCCACTTCACCGTCAAACTCTGGCAACTCGCCTGACAACTCTTTAACGCTGATCTCTTCACCGGCTTTCTTCTGGTCATTGCAGTAGTCATGAACCTGTTTCTTGAGTGAGATCTTTTCTTCGCGTTCAAGCTTTGCGTCCGCGCAAAAGTCTTCAACCGCCTGCATCAGCACTTGGTTTTGCTGTTTTGCATCAAAACCTACTTCTGCCTGCAGGAAATCAAGGAAGAAATCAGACACCTTGCGGCCCACGCGCCCCTTGATGAATGACAGGTAGCGGTTTGATGCCGGATCGGTTTCAAATGTTGAGAGGTCAACTACAGCGGCCAGATCCATTTTGGCAATATCCAAATAGGCGGTAGCGCTCAGGCTCAGGTTATCCATGACGGTCATACCTGAGTTTGAAGACACCAAGCCGATCAGCAGGTAGTCCGTTGCAAGGGATTGATACTCAGCAAAGATCAGCGTGCCTTCATCAGCAAACGGGTATTTGCTCAGCTCTTCTTTGAGACGAGCGGCGCCAGTCTTTGAGAAATCATAGAAAGGGGTTTCACCCTTGCGGCTATCAATCAGCCACTGCTTGAACTCGCTATCAGACTGAAACTGTCCGTAGCCTTTGGTTTTCCCCGAGTAAGCACGGTGAAGCTCTTCAACAAGGGCCTCATAGGCCGGCTGGATAGGTAGATGGTGATTACCATAGTGAACAGTCAGCTCGTCTTGTTCATTTTTGACCAGCTGGTGTAGAGCAACTGCATTCAATGAAATACTCATTGGGTTTCCTTCTTTGTGTGATTATCTGTAGGTCCTGCGCTCGTGCTTGATCACTTGATGAACAAAGCTACGGCTCATTTCCATTTTCTTAGCGATTGTTGGCGCCTTTAACCCTTCGTCGGCTAACTGGCGGCACAACTCAATTTCATGGTCGGGGTAGATTGCTGCGTGGCTGTTTTCTCCTAAGACATGGAGAGACACACCCATCAGATAGGCTTTTCGATATACATGCTCAACCTTTCGGCCCAACTGCTTGGCTATCTCAACACCAGAGATAACGCCTGCATTACGCTGGATGAAACGTTCATCATTTAAGGTCCATGGCTTCGGCTTGGCATTCTTAAACGCCAATGAAATACCCATGCGTTGCGCTTTGGCCTGTACCTGCTTTTTGGTTTTACCCACTAAACAAGCAATGTCGTCAGCACTCATTTTCCCTGCGCTTTTCTCAAGGGTTCGCTTTTCTTCTTCGGTCCAAATTGTCACAGGCTTTTTCAAGAAGCCTTTAACGGACAATGGAGACAAGCCAAGCGTGAAGGCAATCGCCTCCACCGTCAGACCTTCAGAGGAAAGGCGGACAACTTCAGATTTCACGTCAAGGCTTTGCGCTGGCATGTTCATCAGAAGCCCCCTGAACTACGCAGCCAAACGTTTATGGCTTTGCAGGTATGCCAAGGCATCCACGCAATAGCTTTCTTCAGCACGGTTGATGTAAATCTCGCGCTGCATAGCGATTCGTTCTGACGGGTTTTCCGTTTTTTCAAGCAGCTGCTCTGTTTTCTCGATGGCAGCTCTCAGCTGTTCCAGCAGCTCTTCAAAGTACTTCTGATTACCTACATTCAGCATGATGGTGCGAATGCTGTGTAATGACTTGATTGAAGGGGTAGCACTCTCTACCGCCTCGTTGAACTTGGCGATCCCTTCGGTAGTCAGCGAATAGACCTTGCGGTCTGGCTTGCCCTCTTGTGGATCGTCTTTGAACACCAAAAAGCCATCGTCGGCCATCTTGTTTAGTGAACGGTAAATTTGCTGGTGGGATGCACGCCACAGACGGCTTTCGCTCATCATTTTGGTTAGCTCGTAACCGGTGGCTTTTTTGTGCTCTGACAGCAGAGAAAGTAGGTGGATAGGCAATTCATTTAACAGCATTTCGACACTCCTTTTTTGGAAATTGGAAACACCATATAACAAAATCCTGCACATTGTACAGGATTTATTTTAATTGATATGAAATTTTGAGGGGTTTAGAACGAAAGGCCCTGCTCTTTCAGCCAGTCGTGGTATTGGCTGAGGGCTTCTTTCATCTTGTGTTCGACGTGAGTATGAATGTAGGTCTTGTCCAATTTGCTCAGGGCATGGTTCAGCAGCATTTCACCTACCATGTAATCCACCCCCAGGTCTGCCCACACCGTTCGCGCCACTTTTCGCAAGTCATGAGCGGTCCAGTTCCCAGAGGAAATACGCTTAATTTGAGTGCTCGCCGTACTGGCCGGCACGCACTGACCACTACGATCATCATTAGGAAAGAGGAATTGCCCCGTGTAGCCCTTCGCTTTCTGGGTATTGCGGTATGCATCAAGCAACGCTTTCACCGGCTCAGTTAATGGCAAGCGGTGAGATTGCTTGGTTTTGGTATGGTCTGCCGGTAAGTGCCAATAATCATCATCAATATGGGACCACTTAGCCTGACGGGTTTCACCAATGCGGGTACCAAATAGGAGCATCATCAAAATCAGCATTCTGGTGCTGTAGTGGCAGTCCACCAGCGCCGCCAGTACCGCCGGAATATCAGCGGCCCTGATCTGGGCATCTTTGGGATTAATGCGTTTCTGAATGAAATCGGTGAATTGCAGGTCAGCCAGTGGATTAGCGTTGATACGGTTCTGCTTAGCGGCCAGCTTGAAAGCGGCCTTCAATGCAGAAAATATCAGTCTCACATTGGACAGGGAGTATTTGCTTTGAAGCGGCCAGATCAGCGCATCATCAATGCAAGCATGATTCAGCTCGTCAATTAGCTTATCCCCCAACATGGGGATCAGGTGCTTGTTGATCACCGACTTCACCGTCGCCTTGCGCTTTTTGGATAGCTCGCGGTCAGACTGAGCACGCTCACAGTACCAGCTGAGTAAATCCGTCACTTTCTGGAAGCCACTGATAATCTCAACCTTAGCGTCTGGATTCATCGAGAGGTCAAACACGATGTGAGGCAGGCGCTCTTTTACGAGAGAGACCGGCACAACCGGATACACCCCAAGCGGGTGATATTTCTCCCCCTTACGCAGATACCAAGTTCCCCTCTCTAACCCTTTATGCGGACGCAACAATACCGTGGGCTTTGACGAAACCTTGATTTCGTAGCCTTCGGCGTTTTTTAGCGCTCGCTTAACGGATGATTCAGAAAAACTGACTGTAAGTGTCTGCATTGAGAGTCCCAATTGGCTGAGTTGCTTTTGTCTTTGGCTCAACCTTTTTAAAAAAATCCTGTACATTGTACAGGATTTAGATATATATTGGCGTCGTTAGCACGAAGAGCGCTAACTGTCTCGGTGACGTTAACACCAGATTTTCTAACTATCGACAACAGGAAAATGTTGATGACAACACTACAAAGACATGCAAACGGAGAAGGGAAGCACAAGGTGATCGTGCTTTCAGCGCATTTTCAGGGAAACACAGCCAATAACCTGACACGACACCAGTTCGCGGACTTCCACGCTGATGCTCAAAGGCTGGCTGATGATATGGATAGTGAATTTAATCTGACCGGCAAAAAGGCCGACGGTAAGAGATTCAAGCTCAGAATTAAGCCGAAGTTTTGAAAGGTTGGCGTATCGCCCCGACCAAAGATTGATACGCCATAGTCTACACACCACACAGGAAGAAGGATCCCAACAATGGACAATCAACAGTTATCCAGAATGGAACGCTCAGAGCGCCTGTTAGCTGCTCACTGTTATTTAATGCGTAAACCAGTTCCCTATTCTATGCGCCTCAAGAAATCGCTGCAAGCAAAGCTCACGCGCATCGACCAGAAGTTAGAGGTTTATGTCGACAAGGTTTGGAGCGTAATCAACCGCTCTATGCAGCCATAAGCCCCGCCCCGTTTAGTTTATTACTACCGAGTTTAAAGATTGAAGGAGAAGTAGAATGACAACAGAAAAAAGCACCGTAGCAACCGCCCTGCAGTCCGCCCTGAACCCTGCACGTTACCAGCTGGGTATTGCAGCAGACAAAACTGAAGGTCTCGCACACACATCCGTCAATGCCGCCATCACTATGATTGATCAGGCTGAGCAATTGGTTATCGAGCAATACAACACAGAGGTTGATGAGTTCAACACGTTGTGTGATGAGCTTGAAAAGACTCAGGAAGACTTAACACGCACAGAGCGTGAACTTTCAGAACTTCGCTCTAACCTTGATGAACTTGAGCTTGAGGCCAAACAGGCTACTGCAGAAGCCGAGCGAGAAAAAGCTCAGGCCAAAGTCACCCAAGCCAATGTCAAAGAAAAACTGGAAGAACTGAAACGCCTTCAGGCCATGCAGCCGGAACAAATGAAATCCCGTATCGCTGCTCAGCGCAAAAAGAACGACGAAAAACAAAAGCTGCTTGAAGAGCAACGCACCAAGATCCGTGACCTTAAAAACCAGCTGGTGGACGCTGAAACGAAAAAGAACGTCATGGTTCAGACAAACACCCAGCTGACCGAAGAGCTAAACGAAGCTCGCTCTCGCCTCATGCACAAAGACGGCGACGTGATCAACAAGGTTTTTGTGGGTACCGACGGCATTTTGAAGTGTTACATCCACGTCTTTGAATACGGCCTGTCCTTCCGACCAGAGGCATCAACCATCAAAATCATTAACGATCTGGATTGGTACTACGAAGTCAAAACCAATCACGGATTGAATATCACCGTCTCAGTGACTGACTGGCTGCAGCCATTCTACCCGCCATGTGACTACTTGGCCGACCGCTGGCCGACTGATATCCATGATGCACTGCACGAACTCATCATTAATCGCATCGAGATCACCCACCCGCACCTAATTGAGCGCATGGAGTGGGCGAAAGAAACTTATCTGGAAGATGCCCAGCTGGACCCGAAACACTTAGAAGTTTTGAACAATGCCGGATTCCAGAGCCTATACAGCGTGCTTCACATTCCACCACACCGCTTGCGTGCCATCGTCAAAGACAAAGCCGGCACCGCTGCAAAGGGCTTTGGCGAAGCTGCCGTGAAGCAAATCTACTCCAAACTGGAACAATTGGTCGAGCAATGGCAACGCCAACACGATAGTTGGTCTGACCTAAACCGCCAGCCTAAAGCCGCTTAACCAACAACGGGCTGCGGCCATACGTCGCAGCCACCAGCAGGAGAAGATCATGAATACTCGTAGAAAGGGAAAAATCTGCATTAGCGATGCCAAGATTAAAGTTAATGACGATACAGGCGATTTTAAAAACGGCTTTGACGCAGAGCCTATCCTCAAAGCCAAAATTGTTCTAAGACTGGTAGCTTACCTAAAATCACAGGGCTGGGCCTTCCACGTTCCTTATGATGACTACGCATGGCTGGAAGAAAACTCAAGCTTTCGCGGCGTTAAAAAGAAAGGCCGATCGAAATTTGCAGAAAAGCACCGCAAAGGCATTAAAGACGGTCTGGAAGTTGAAATTGGCGCCAGCGGCGTTGGAGTGGACATCGAGTTTTGGGAGAACGTTGTCGACCACACTGCCGACAATTCCCACGGCGGACGACATATCTTTGATAAAGAGTCAAAGATGCCTTATCGCCAGCTTTGCCGACTTAGAGCCACCAAGCTCAAAATCATCAACTTCTTAACGAAATACCACGACTACACACTGATGGATAACGCACGCCCATTGTTTCCAAAGCGACATACCGGCCTAGACCTTGTGCAAAAAGACTACGACGAGAGTTGGCACCGTGACGGCTCTGACATATGGGACCAGAGCCTACAAGGGATCAGCGAATACAATGCTAAGTCAGCAGACGGAAATCAAATAGAGCACGGCTCTATGGTTTGGACTCGGGACTATAGAGGGCGCTGGGTTTATGGTCGAGCTATGTACAACATCAACAACATGTGGTGGATTCTTTCTGGTAAATGGGATCGCTATAACAAGGCCAACTTCGAAATCTACACGGATAAGCCAGCTGATCTGAACGTGAGAGTTTCTAGGGAAAAAGCCACCAGAAGCCTAGAAAGTAAAATTAAGGCAGCTGTAGACAAAAAAGACTTTCTGCTTGCTCACCGACTGCAAACAGCCTTCAACCAGCAGTTTGGCAAATCGGAAGCAGCATAACAGACATCGAAGGGATGTCTCAGAGCATCCCTGTTAACTACTACGAATAGGTTAATTATGATTTTACCGACACTTGAGTACCTAAAGACCATCAAATCAAGCCCTGTGATTCATATCACTGACATTGAAACCGGCGCGAAAGGCCCCGACGCACACATTTTCTCAGCCGCTGTAGTGACCGTTGATATTTACCAGCGCCGGATCCTCAATCAAACCTACATGCTGATCAGCGATGAAGACCAAGAAAACCGCATCAAAGACGCCATCGACCAACCAGATAGCACTATGGCATTCTGGGAGCGACAAAAGGAAGAGTCGCCAGAGGCTTACGCAGAACTGTTCTCACCGGCCAAAAATGATGAGCGTTTATCGCTGCCTGAAGCGCTGCACCAGATCGCCTACTACATCAAAGAAAACACGCCAGAAGGCACAAAGGCGCAAGTCATGGGGAATGGTCCGGAATTTGACAACGTTATCCTGTCACATGCCTATGAAGAAGCCGGTATCGAGCAACCTTGGCAATTCCGAGGCAACCAGTCACTGCGCACAGCCTGCCTGCTTGGTCGTTTGCTGCTTGGCATCGACCCTAAATACACCCTTGAGCGCAAAGGTCCACTCCATCACGCGCTATACGATGCCTTACATGAAGCTGAGTATTTCATTGAGATCACTTCCGCACTGATCACTGCCGTTACTAAGGGCCACAGCGTAGTTGATATGGCAAATGAGCAGCAAAACATGTTCAAAAGCTCTCTGCTTAAAGCTCTTGGCTACCAGCAGAACTCAGACAAAGAGCTGGTCGATCTGTTAGCAGAGGTCGAATTTAACCGCAAAGCGCTTCACAACGGCGAAGCCGAAGCCTGTACCTGTCAATAAAGCCATACCGTGATTGGTACCCTCATCGGTGAGGGTACCAGAGCAAAGGAGTAATGATGGAAGACAACGACAACATTGTTGAGTTTAAGCGAATCAAGCAGCCACCCACAGACAAGCCTATATTCAAAGAGACTCAAACATACCGACACCGACTTGAATGTCAGCACGGTGACTTCAAAATCAACGAGTCCAACGACACGGTAGCATGTGGCCTATGCGGGGAAGTATTAAGCCCTATGTGGGTTTTGAAACAACTGGCCAATAAAAACTCTCAGCTCTATTGGCGATGGCAAGAAATGCAGGAGAAAGTAGAAAAAACGCGCAATAAAATGCGTTGCAAGTGCCAACACTGCGGCCAAATGACCGCCATTCAGCGATAACCTGTACTTTGTACCGCCTGAGTGTTATTTTCTACGAAACACTGACGGAACTCTTTGATGACCAATAACGAAAAACTCAAGATAATTCAGAAACATTTTAAGCTGAAGGCGCAAGACGTTGCTGATATTTGCTACAAAACAAGCGTGAACACGATTTGGGCTTGGCGAACCACCCCAGAAAGCGCTCGATTCAGAACCATGAACGACGGTGAATACGAGCACCTAGTAAACTGGCTCATCAAGAATGAGCGCATTACTGACGAAACAGAGCTAAACGCCCTGCTCGAAGAAAACACCAACTAAGTATCTAAGGGGTATCAACTCAATACCCTCTAGATATTTCATCAACACTCAGTAGATACTTTGCTTTTTAGCGCCCTTTCAAGCATAGCAAGCGCTGAACCATCTTTAATCATCTTCGCATCCACACGAATCACACACCAGCCCAATATCGCAGCCTCACCGTATTTGATGCAGTCTTCATGAAAGCCAGTAGGCGTTAAATGCCTCGACTTTTGAGTGACCTTTTTCCCCTTGCCTGAGTCAAATCGCTCTTGCCCGTGACTGTAGGTACCACCCTCAATCTCTACGGCCACCTTGTGATCTTCCCACGCGAAGTCAAACCGCCATCGGCGCTTAGGGTGAAACTTTAACTCGTCATTCCCCCAGCGTGGCGTAGGAAGCCCTGATTGCTTAATCTGCGTAGCGAACGACATTTCTAACCCACTGGGGCCTTTATCACCCTTTCGCTTCGCTGGAACGGCTTTGAGAGGCTTTCCGTTCGTCATTTGAGGCTGTTTCGCTTGCCGATACTTTCTCAACGCCTGACCGGCAAGCGCATTACCGGCCTTGGCTAAGTTTTCCAGTTGTGTTTCCGTCATAAGATCCAAATTTCACAGATAGGTTGCTATCGGTTTATTCTTGAATCCAGCCATTTCTAACAAACAACGCCAGTTAGCGTAATCAATACTCCGGTTTTCGCCCTCTTCCGCTATCCAGTAACGAATACCACGAGAACTGCGCCCCAACACCCGCCCAATCATTTCACCGGATATCTCGCACCCTATCTTTTCACCAGAACGAAGCAAAATAGCCGCTTTTAGCCCTTTCACCATGTACGTAGTGGGCGCCTTCCAGCGCTTATAGGGGATCTCTTGGGGCATAGCCCAAACTATCCACCGACGAACCTCTTGCTCTTCGCGGTCCACATTCCAGCGAATATCAGATCCGGTATTAAATCGCCCATAAGGCACCAAGTCAGGATCACTTGACTGCAGGAACACATATCCTTGCTTACCAAGCATCTTTTTACACAGTTTGAAGTACATCTGCTCAGCTCGCACTGGATCGTCTGTCTCCACACAGTGCAACCAATTAGCCTTGTTTGTTATATGGCCGTCTTCACTCCAATAAACTTGAAATGGTTTACTCATGCCGTAGCCCTCCCTTAACGCTTACATTATAGGCACAGAGTTCCTATTAAGTCAGCCGTCAATAAATAACGCCAGAGAAGCACACAGAGCGCGATAACTGAAAAGCAATGCAATGACATTCATCATGACCTTAAAAGCTGGCAGGTAGCCAATGAAGAGCGAGAAACACCCTCAAAAGAACAAAGATCAACTGGGATCACTTTGTGTTTCCTTATCGTGGTTTTCATTGTTTTTGAGAAAACAAAAAAGAGAACCCTTTATTATTTTTATTTTTTAATAGGTTATAAGATGGCTTATAGAATGGTTATATATGGTTATAAAATGGTTGTTGGCCTCGAAAGTTGAACCAGAATTAAAACATAACAATATGTTTTTAAAGGAAAAATGAACCATTCTAGTATCTCGATTTATGTTTTGCTAGTATCTCGATTTATGCAAACGGGTATCTCGATTTATGCGTTTTGGTATCTCGATTTATGCAAACGGGTATCTCAACTTATGCATTTTGGTATCTCGATTTATGCATTTTTTTGGCCTAATTCCACTGTATATACACTACTTATACCACTGTATATAAACAGCTTTTCCACAAACCCAAGCAGCGACGTCTATTTCCTTTCAGACATAAAAAAACGGCACCCTCTTTCGAGAATGCCGCTCATGTTTCAATACCTGCTTAGTAGGAGTGTCTGACGATGTGATTTCTCATGCCGTGGTACATGGCCGTGCTGAGCACGACCATGCAAAGCACCAGTTCTTCACCCCACACCACCAGCGACCAAAGCGTGATAAATGAAACGATGAATACCACCGCCGGCTTTTTGAGTTGCTGCCGATGATAACGTCGCGTCAGCTGATCAGATTTTTGAAACTTGATGTACATCTTGGGTACCGTAAACAGCACCAGCGCCGCACGGGCCGCTATAACCACGATAGCAATAGTCACCAGCTCTGGCTGGCCGGCTGAAAATCCAAACCAGCCAAGCAACAAAGGAATGAGGTTAAAAACAATGAATATCCAATTCACAATATGACCTTATCAACAAAAACGCCCCTGTCATTGGGGCGTTGTATCCGAACAGCGTGAGCGTTACTTACGCAAAATCCGATCTGAATCTTTATCTATGTAGGCATCTACAATACCAGCTGCCTTGAGCAATTTAAGCGCTGCTTTCAATTTTTGACGAAACGTTTTCAAATCGCTCGCCTTGGAACCACAGCTATGCATCACTTTTTCAACTGATACGGCGTACTTGTTGTTTGCCTTATGGCTGGCAAAGTAAAACTGCAACCACTTGGCAATATGATTGTTCTTTAACGCCTGTCGTCGTTTTAGATCGATTCTCGCAAACCCTGAAGCCGTGAAAAACTTCACCAACTCCACCGGTAAACGATAGTGCCAAAAGCGAGCCATTGCACCATTTACGTCTTTATATTCGAACGAATCTACCAAATTAAAGTTGAAACGATGTTGAATCAAGTCGCCATTGTCTCTACGAGTGATCAAACCTTCAAGGTTGGACTGGCTAAGCCGACGCATACATTGAAGCAATCTCTCATAATAAAATGGCGTTCTGGCCCAGCCTAAAGACTTCATTAACTCAGCACGCTTAAACTTGAGCTTACCGGATAAATCGGCGTCACGCGCATAGTGGAGCAGCTCAAGAAAAACGTCCAGATCATCCTGTCTTAACTCTGGCCCGACAAACTGCAGCTCCATGGGTGCATGACTGCCATCAATCAGACCCAATAAAACCGGCTTGGTGTAATAGCGACGCTCCTGTGATGTACCTACAGTAAATAGCGCATAACGAGCTAATTCGTTCGGTAGGCATCGAACGGCTTTTGCCCACGGCTTCTCAATTAGCTTTACTGACATTTCGCTACCCCGCCAAGAGCTTCAAATAGTTGAGGTAGGAAGGCATCAAACTCACCGGCAAACAAAACCATGTCGGCGTCGAATCGCTGAGCAACATCTTCTCTCGCAATATCATCGTTCTGATCGGCCAGCTCATCTGCAAACTTGAGCCTTGCCAGACTGCCATCATCCGACAAAATAAAATCCAAGCGATCCTGCCAGTTGATAGCCAGCTTTGTGACCATCTTGTCAGCTTCAATGTGGGTTTGGATTTCTTCAGACGTCAGCTCTTGCTTCTTACAACGGATTTGACCGCCATCTTCCAAGATGGATTTTAACTCGGCCTCATCACGCAATGAAAAACCGCTCGGCACTTCGCCAGTTTTGAGCCATTCAGTCAGTGTGAATTCAATAGCAGATTCAAAGGTGACAGGAACAACCGGCAGAGAACCAATTGTCTTTCTTAGCAGGGCAAGAACATCTTCCGCTTTTTTGAAGCTACTGGCATCAACAAAAAGCAGCTCTTTCTTAGGGCAAATCCAAACATACGTTGTGCTGGTTCGCTTGAAAGCACGAGGCAGTAGATCGGTAACAACATCTTCTTTGATGTTGTCCTTCTCTTTTTTCTTTAGCGGTCGTCCCTCTTGTGATTCCACCATAGTCACGCGCTCGTTGACTTCTTCTTTGATCACCGAGGCTGGCAGCATCTTTTCTTGGAGACGAGCGGCAAGCAGGAGCCAATCACCACCAACATGCAGTAATTGATCACTATGTTTGCCCATCACAGGCGCCCATCCAAACTTTCGCTTATCTTGTTCCCCACATGGAACGAATGCAAATTCAGACAGTTGCTCACTTAATTGGTCGGGAGTGAGTTGAACTGCCCGAGAAAAGCGATAAGCCATGATATTTTTTGGCTTCATATTCTGGGATCCTTCTTTCTTCGGGTGTTAATTATTTTTTTGAGTCGCCGCCGCAAGCTCGGCTTCCAGCTGGCTTAAAATGGTACGTTCTGAGCGCAGCGTGATTTGAGCGCTGGTCAAGCGCTCGCTTTGCTGTTCGATTTCGCGGCGAAGTTGTTCAGGATCACGAGGTGCAGTTTGGGAAATAAACTGGTGCTTGTTTTCTCGAAGCTGTTCAAGGAATGGGCTGTGACAGTCTTTATTGGCGGCATCAATGTTAATCTGCTCATAGGCTTGAGCATTAACACGACGGCAATATTTATGAAGGATTTCGCGGCAAGCGGCATACTTCATACCGTTTACTGCCGCGACATCTGCGGTTTTTGCGCCTCTCAGGATGGCGCACGCAATTTGCTCTTCTTTTCTGAGTGAGATTTCACGCTCTTGATTTGTCTCGGTCTTGTCCATTTTGATTTCAGCCTTCCAACGTCACCGCTAAGTCGTGGTCTCGCGCTTACTTCAAAAGCACTTTTAGTTGCCACAACAAACTTTTATCTTTTTGTTGTGCACTGTTTACCGTTTTTAGCGATGGCGAGAAACAACAAAAAAATGTTGTTTAATCTTTTCTCGACTGGATCAAAACTTCGCAGATCAATCAGGTTTCAAACTCGATATCACCAGACTCAATACCTTTGAGCACCTGCTTTCCTTTCTCGGTCAGCGTGATCAGGGTGGGAGTTCGACGCATAGCCGGTATCTGTTTGCGTTCAACAGCGACCAAGCCCTGCTCTTTTAGCGACTCAAGTATCTGGTTTTTCTCTGCGGCTTTGATACCAGCATTGACATTAAGGCGTCGAGTGAGGTCGGTCATGGCAATCGTGTTCTTTTTCTCTTTCTTGAGTATGACCAGAACACGTACCTCAGCGTTTTTTAGCATGTTGATATCCATCAATTTTGTTATCTAGTTGACGATTATCGCCATGCTACATGAAGGATGCACACTTACCAATCACCAACTTACTCGTCACCGTTAGTTAAAGCGTATTAAATTACGCTAATAATTACGTTTTTAATTACGCTATTGATTAACATACATCAAAGTGTTAATTTCTGTCCACCACTTTGTTTTAAAGGGATTTTGGATGTCGCCTGAAATTGCCCACGTAACGTGCCGCGCTGAATTGACTTTAGAAAATTTGAAGCAATTAAAAGAAGATGCGGGAAGGCTCACGATTTACATCAGTGGCCCGATGACGGGGTACCGACACTTTAACCACCCTGAATTCTTCCGGATTGAAGACATGATTCAGGAAGCCGGCCATATCCCGCTCAACCCAGCAAGAAACCCCAAAGGTCTGAGTTACGACCAGTACATGAAACTGAGCCTATCTGATCTCTTTGTCTCAAATGCTGTGGTCCGTTTGCGCGGCTGGATGGAATCAAAGGGCGCTCTGGCCGAGGTGTTTGCCGCTCATTCCCTTGGATTGATGCTCATTGATGAACAATAAGCGCTCACTGGTAGATGCCGCAATTGAGCTTGCCAGCAACAAAACAGAACAAGCACCCGAGACATGCCCTCATTGCAACGGCAAAGGGGAAACGAAAGGTCTGTTTTCTACTACATGGGAGTGTGTTCACTGTGATGGCTTGGGCTACACCGGCGATCCAATCGCAATAGCAAAGTGGTTTAAAGAGGCCCTGATCCAAAGGACCGACAGAATTAAACAGCTTGGCTCGCACTGCAGCGGACTAAGCAAAGAAAACGAGACGCTCAAAGGCATCTACCCAGACTGGGAAGAGCGATTAAATGAGCATTACGAGCAACAGACTCATGAGAAGTACAGATCACGGTTTGACTAACTGTGAATGGAGGCAGAATGTCGGACCACCAGCAACGCTACCGAAGAATGCAGCGCATCAAAACGCTTGGCTTTCATGATCTGTTACTTCGCTTTTCCTCTCAGTACAAACTTCATTTCTTGGCAGGGCTGCACGCCATTTCTATCAATCATGGCGCCAACATCAATCAGGAGGTAGCTTGCCTTCAACGTGAATTTATCAAGTTAAACCCACGAGAAGCAGCCGCGGCCATCATATTTCACCCGCAATTTGGGAAGAACAGAAACAAAAAGGGATAGCATGAAACCACTAATCAAATGGGCCGGCGGTAAAACATGGCTCGCCAAACGCGCAGAGCGCATCGTCAATGACATAAGCCCAGAGCGAGTCGTAGAACCGTTTGCCGGATCGGCTGCCTTCTCACTGCACTATGAGTTCGATAACGTCATACTCAATGACGCCAACCCCGCCCTTATCAACCTGTATAAGCAACTGTCCAATGGATACGAAATCAACCCAGATGAGTTTTTGCTGGAAGCCGATTTTTTCTATGCGGCCCGAGAAGAACTAAACAACGCTCTGCTATCAGGTCAGGCTCTGGGTGAGAGGGAGGCTGGTCTTTTCTGGTACCTGTGTAAACACTCTTTCAATGGCCTTGTGCGCCAGAGCAAACGAGCTGGCAAGTTCAACATGCCGTTTGGTGAATACAAGGGGATAGCGACCCCGCCAGACACCAAAGAGTTCATGCGAGTTGCTAAGAACTGGACATTCAACTGTGGCTGTTTTTCAGAGGTGGACATCACTGACGCTCAGCTAGTCCTGATCGACCCTCCGTATGAGAAAACCTTCAATGCCTACACCAAAGACAAAAACGAGAACTTACAAGAACGTATAGTCAACATGCTTGGCGGCTATGACGGCGCTGTAATCGCCACCAACACGCTTTTGCCTGAATTAACCCATATCTATCGGGAAGAAGGTTTTACCGTCTACAAAACGCCTGTGAGGCGCTCAATTAGCTGTAAAGGCAGCGGTCGTGGGAAAACGTTTGAAATGATCGCCCTGAGAGGCTTTTCTAAGAAGCAATTCAGGCGCTACATGGATGGACTCCAGCCTTACTACCCCAAAGCCGTTGGCCTTTGATGTAGTCAAAACGGGATAGATGTAGTTGAATCGGGGAAAAGGCAAGATAAGTCGATTTTGATGTAGCTAAAACGGGTAAATCTCGCCTCGGGCACAGAAAACACGTAAGAAAGTGTATTCTAATTGGGTAACTTACCCTGTTTGACTACATGCCACCCCCCATACAACCACATTAATACCCTGTTTGACTACATGAGGTGTATTCTAATTGGGCTTTACCCTTTCAAGGAGCATAGATATATCTAACCTACCCATCATAAAACCCAATTAGAGTACACCCTGCCCTACTTACCAGCCCCGTTACCCACTTTGAGTACACCTTTACCCAATTAGGATACACTCTCAGCTATCAGCTTTTTGTTTCTTGTCGATACGATGTAGTAGCTTTCACCGTCTTTCCTGACGATATTTCCTGACAGGAAGCCAATAGATTCAAGTTTTTGCAGCCCATTCTTTATTTTTCTGTTTGCTTCTTTTACTGACGTATTTAACTGCAGTCGGTCCCTTAGCCTTTCAAAAGAGACCGGAACTGGCCTTTCAGGAAGCGCTACAAAGTACAGGTATAGGCATTGAGCCACCTCTGCTCGTGGCAGCTTATCCAAGACCTTGATGCTAACAAGGACTTGGAAATCTAACCTGTAAAGATCCCACAAACTTTCATCAGCCATCAAAGAAACAGAGTCCTCAAACTCATCATATTCAGCTTTTAACAACAGGCCAGTATGAACCCCTTTAGCAGCCCCTTTTCGTACAAAGGAGAGGTTCTGTGACTGAATACGACCTAATGATTCGCCTATTTGGCGTCTAAGATTCTTATCAAACCTACGACTGGGGTATGAACAAAATTTAGCAAACTCACTAAATTTCAAGGTTATTTTGTTCGATTTTGCACCGTAGGTACTGAAAGCCAGAACAATCCCACACCAAACTTTAAAGTCTGTTTCTACATTTAATTTATCACCTCTAACACTTACCCTGTCGTACCCCTCCTTCTGGCAAAGCTCAAGACTCCTTAAATCTTCAGAAAGATCCATATCAACGAACTTGGTCGCATTTCGTCGACCTACAGGTGCAAACACCCCAGTCCTTAACAGAACATTCGGTTGAACACTCGTTGAAGTGTTACACGTCAAATTAGGCATTTCAGCCTCGATAAACTCCGTAGGCGGGAAAAAGGCATTGTTATCGTTAGTTTTATTCACAAAAGCGTCCACATTTCGTTTTTATTATCCCAATTAGAATACACCCTAAAACCCAATTAGAATACACCTTAAAACCCAATTAGAACACACCCACCACCCAATTAGAATACACCGCAACCCAATTAGAATACACCGACATAGCCTGAAAGGCAGGCCACACAAGGCTTTAATGAGGTAGGGATCTTTTAAAGGATCTATTTGGTACTTAAAAAGGGATCTTATTATTGGGATCTATCGCATGGATTTGTGGATAACTGCACGCAGTTACCCACCAACCCCACACGATCGGCTTCGCCTAATCAATCAAATTTTTCTTTTCTATTTTTTATCAAAATACCAATAAAGTATCTACCAGATACCCACTAGGTGTTTTTGTGGTGTCGCATGGGTATCAATTTGGTTTTGATGTGCTATGATAAGCCCACACAAAAGAAGGAGATGCTCATGATTATCTTGGTTTTTGGGCAAAGAGGGGGGGCAATGAAGTCTATTTGCTCTCAAAACTTAGCCGTAGAACTCGCACACCGTCAACATTCAGTCTGTCTGGTTGATGCAGACCCAGGTGGTACAACTGCCAACTTTGGCGCCTACCGTGAAGAAGAAGGTATTGAACCTGCAATCTTCTGTGTCCAGAAAAAAGGGAAGATCACTAAAACCCTGCAGGAGCTGGATACCAAATATGATTATGTGATTGTGGATGTGCAGGGAAATATTGACCCAACACGTACACAAGAAATGCGCAGCGGCCTGTTAGCAGCTGACATTGCACTTGCCCCTTTCCGTCCTACTCAGGACCACAGGGATAGCATTCTGGAAGTACAAGATCTGATTGATACTGCCATGGACTTCAACTCTAAATTGAAAGCGTTTTGCATGGTCTCGATTGCCCCGACCCACACAGCGAGAGAGCAAGACATTACTTTCACCAAAAACACACTACGAGAATTCAGCTCAATGGGTGTGCTTGACACCGTGGCATACAACCGAGTCGTTTACAGCGATGCCTACGCTACTGGCCGAGGCGTAAGAGAAATGAGCGATGCAAAAGCGAAGGCAGAAATGAACGCCTTAGTTGAAGAATTACTGGAGAAAGCAAATGGCTGACAAACAAAAGCGATTTAGAGAACCTATCCGTAAAAACCAAGAAGCCAAAAAAGACGCCGATGCTTTCATCAACGGTGACGTAGGCTCTCAGTCAAACGAAGAAGCTCAACTGGAATGGTATGAAGTTTTAGAAGCGACTGACAAAACAAAAGCTTCAGAGAAGCCGGTTCACATCAACCTGAACGAGTATTACCGCGAATGGGGCACCAAGTTGGCAGAACTGGACCCACAGTACGCGAACCGCAAGCACCTTTGCCAAGTGCTGATCGCTGAAGGCATGAACAAACTGATAGAGAAAGCGCTCAAAGAGCAAAAGAAAAAAGACGCTTGAAAAAGGAGCCGGTTGGCTCCTTTTTTTTGGGATAAAACCATACTATTAACATAGGAACAAAGTTCCTAAAGCCCTTTCAGAACACACGCTGGCTTCGCCAGCGGCGGTCTGGCAAGGCATCAGTCGTAATAGCCTGCGTCCATCGAAGCGTTGATACTGAATGGATCGTCCTTATCCGCCTGATCGGCTGAATCTGGCTGCTGCTTCACAAAGGTTTTCTTGTGTGGCGCAATTGGCAGGTGCTGCGTACTGATATTGGCCGTATCCATGATCATCTGCAGAACGGTTTCCATACTCTCTTCGCTGTCCGCATTAATCAGCGCATCCAGAACCTGATCGCTGATTGCAATATGACTACGCTCTTGGAGCTGCTTGAAAAACTGCTCACGACTGGTCTTTTCAGACTTCAGGGATTCAGTCTCTTGAGAAGCACTGTCTAACAACTGCTGCAGCTCTTGGGCTTTTTCGTCCTGATCGGCAATCACTTGCTGGGCATCAAGCAGCATTCCTTTGTACTGGGCCGACTCAAAGGCAATGGCCGCATTGAACGAATCAAGCACCATTTCTCGCTCGTCATCCGGCACGCCGGCACTACTCAAATTATCGAGGACGGCCTGACGGTCAAATTCCTCTTCTGACGACTCAGAATCCAGCACATAGCCACGGTTGGCCGCAAATAATGGGTTATGCACGTAATCGAAGCCATAAAAACCATTGATAAGCGTATTACCACCCAGCTTGCCGCCGCCACATGCCCACGAGAAGCCACCAATACGAGAGTTATGCAGGCCAAGCAGCTTACGTCCCTCGTCATTGTCCAGCACCTCTTGAACGTGAGTCAGGTTGCCGTCGTCATCCAGTGACAGCGACACGGTGACACAGGCGGGGATAGCATTAACCACGGTCATCTGCCCATTAGGAAGGTGAACCGGTAACGTTTCCCCCAGCGTGAGCTTGCCGGCCATTTCTCGCAAACCATGTGACACATAACCGACCAACTCACGCAAACGCAATCGCTCTTGTACCTCTGGCGAGTTCAGGACCGATTTGACGTTATCCAGAATGTAACCGCGCTGTTTGCCGGTGTACTTTCGACCTGTATCAAAAATGTTGAAGGTACAGGTGATACTTTGCAGGATTTTCTTAGACATTTTCCTCTCCCATCAGCTCTGCAATGCAGCTGTAAATCATCGTTTTCAGTTGATTGTGGCTATCTGGATCAGAAACCGAGTCCAGAACCTTGTTGACCTCATCCTTGTCCCCTTCTTTTGCAGCCTCAATGAGCTGCTTGAAGGTTTCCTCGTTCACTCGCAATACGTCGGTAAACAACCAGTTTGAGGTTTGTTTGAAATTGAATTTATTGAGTTCCGGATCCAGCATTTGCATGAGGGTGACGACCGACATAGCAAAGTTAATCCGTGACTCACGCGCCGTTGCTTCTTCGCGTTCCAGCACGTTGTTCAGGCTGTTGAACTCAATTCGCCATGGTTTATCCGATTCTGTGTAGACCTTGCCCCACTTCATCAGCACATGGATTTCACAGAGTCGTTCCGCGCCTGCTTTAATCGCTCGACGGATCAGATTGGCCTTGATGGCCGCGACCATAGATTGTGTCCACCAGCCACCTTCACCGAGTCCGCCGGCCATGTCTTCGGTAAAGCCCACAAGGGACTTATCAACGCCCAAGGCACTACACAAGCGATTCACATGAAAGTTCACGTCTTCAATGTGGCTGATATTGACGTCGGACTGCTCGGTCTGAATGTTGACCTGTCCAGAGCCGTCAGCGGTAACAGGCAGAATATGGTTGTCGATCGTTGATATATGTCCACGCTTGGCTGAGCGCTTAGCAGACAGGTTTAACTTTCGCTTCAAAGCGCCCAGAATGGTGTTGTAATACTGAGCGGCCAGCGTTGGGTTTTTCTTACCGGTCTGAATAGTGATAAACCGGTCCCGCTTGGCGGCATTTTTCCGCGCTGAGTTAAGCGAGAGAATGGCTTCGTTTAAATCTACCCATGGATCATAAGCTGAACGTAGTAGGCTCGAACCGTAGTCTTGCGTCTCGATCGGCTCTTCATTCAGGTAATCATCGTCATTGATATCAAACGCCAAAGGGTTAAGGCGCACCGGTTCAATCAGCGTGCTGCCGTGACCGTCCCACTTCGGGATCTTGAACGGAATGAATTTCCACGGCTCCATTAGCTCAACCATGCCTTTTTTCTCAAGACTGCGTTGGTACTTGGATGTGTAACCACACAAAAGCCCCGCTCGCTCGTAACAGCGGATATGGGCTGGATGGGTGTAATGGTCAAACCGAATATGAGTGATCCCTTTTTGCGGCTCAGTGTAAGGGCGAACGTAACTTAACCCGTATTTGGCCGCCTGAAAGGCAACCGCTTCAGCGTTATCATTGAGCCAGCGACCTACAGTGTTTCTCAGGTCTTTGACTATTTTGTCGTCGCCTCCATCCTTTGTGGAAGCGATGAACAGTATCTCTCCCGTATCCGTTTTGGCAGATAGAGCGTTGGCGACGTGCATTTTTAGAGCGCTGTCGATGGTTGGATCGACGGCCATCTCTTCAAATCTCAAGTAGCCTGCACGACGGTTCCGTGGAAATGGTTCGATGAGCTTTTCGGTCTCTGACTCAGAGTGTGCGCCTTCTTTTCCAAGAAGCTCGTCCACCTTCCCTGCGTCTTCATAATCGAAACCCGATTCCGCCAGCTCTAAATGACCGTTTTGGTCATCATCTACCATTGCATGGAATAATCGTGAGAGCAGACTCCTTTTCTTTTTGTTCTCAGCCATGATTCTCTCGCCTGTTAATTAACATCGAGAGAGTAACGAGGGGCGATCAGGGGCGCATCAACACAGATTTGTTGATGGTGTTAAGGTAGGTATTAGAGAAATATTAAAAGGGTATCGAATTGATACCCCTTTAATGCATTAAGATATGGCGTTAGCGACCGCAACAAGCTCAAAGTCTTCGTCAATCAGCACATAGCTGTCAATGGCGCCATCCTCAAGCTCAATAACGTGCGTATCATCTTCCAAAGCACCGATATCCTGACGTTCATCATGATAGGCAAATGCGGCAAGCAGGTGATAGGCCGGCTGTTCGTACTGGACCTTTTCTGCCCATTCAGCATCAATAAAATCAGACGCAATCAGATCACGCTCTATAAGCATTTGTTTTAGCCTCCACCAGTATATCCCGTAGGCGCGGTACCAAAGTGGGTTTTTACGCAGCATTTTTGCGACGGCAGCGAGAAAGGTTTCCATCCACTGCGCTTCTGTTTGGCCTTCTACCGCCTCATCGTAAAGCGGCTTCAGCTCTGCTTGTGTTGGGATTTTAATTTTCATGATTATGGTTCCTTGCCATAGGGTATCTACAATATAGCAGATACCCTAAGAGTGTTAAATAAGTATTTGTCTGATACCTGTTAGGTGTTAGGCGATAATCTCATACACCTCTGCCACATCAACACTGGCAGGGAAGTACCACCAGCTGCCATCCCAATCCCCTTCGGCAGTGCAGAACTTAGCACCAAAGCGGTTTTTGAGAATGTCTTTTGCCGCAAAGAGCTTGCCTGCCTTACCATTTCTATCCTGCAGGAAGAAATGTTGGAAAGCCGGCAGCGTTCGCGCACGGTAGCGACCATTGCGAGGGATAGATACGTCTTTATAGTTATATCGGGCAGTGATGCCGATATCGCTAAAGCCTTTTTCCACCTCTTCAGGCAGCGCTTTGAATGCTGGGTTTTGCTTCAGCTCTTCCAGCTCAGCATCTGCCGCTTGTCGTTTGGCCGCTTCTGCGTCATCGAGCAGTTTGCTCTCCAACCCTGCGACGAACTCACGCACCCAGCGGTTGATCTCCATGCGGTTATCACCCAGCTCTGCCGCTCTGTCTTCGAGCTGCTCTTGGAAATCCTGACGGGCGTATCGGTACGCTTGATGCTTAGCGATAGCTTCAGGCTGTGTCTTGAGCGATGCCGAGAGTTGAATACCTTCAGCCAGCGTCGGCTGGTAGTCGGTCCATGCCTGATCGCAAATGGACAGCACTTCAGCCTGAGAGGCTTTGTGACCGTACTCTGCAATTTCCTGCTCGTAGTGATCACCAAAGAACGGCTTCACCACTTCGCGCCATGCAAAGACAGATTTATCTTCTCGGCGCAGTTTCAGGTAATGCAGTGCAATTTCACGCTTGAGGGCATTGTCAGTGGTATCAGGAAACACCAGTTGCTCTTTTGGATGCTGATCCGCATTGGCCAGTACCAGTTGCCCATCGACACGGAACAGGAAGTTACCGTAGCCCTGCAGCTGAAGTTCATCACGGTATTTCACAAACTGATCTTTCTTCAATTTCGGCAATGTGCTGTAAGAGTATGTGATGGACAACATTTGCTTCACTCTCACTTCATCGTCGGTCAAAGACACGCGCTTCAAGCCCTCTGGCATAGCATCCAGCTCAGCCTTCATGTGTTCGCCATTACGGCGCCCCCACCAGTAGTAAGACACGCTGCCGATCGGTACCGAATACTGCACAGATCGGGTAGCTTGATCGACTTGCTCAATACGTAAAATGGCCCCGAAATCCGTTTCCAGATAATCACCGACGGTCAGGACGCTGCCATCCCGTGCCACGATGGCGGTTTCTGGGTTTTCAATAATGCCACTGTCAAAAGGCAGCTCGCCGGCACTCGCTTTTTGCTTCAGGAAGGTCAGGCGTTGTGATAAGCGAGATTCCAGTTTCGCTTTTTCATCTTGCCACTTGGTTTCGTGCTCCTGCAGCATCTTGTTGACTCGCGCCAGTGCTTGCTCAGCTTTGCCGCTATCCTCGCCCTTTTCCTTGAGTCTCGACAGAGAAGCTTGCGCCTTGTCTTTTCGCTCAACCAAGCGGTTATAGTCTTCTGCCTTGTCGGCTTCCCAGTTGGCTAACTGGCTTCGAAGGCCAATGACCTGAGACAAATCGACCGCGCACTTCAAATCCGATTTACGGCGACGTTCTGCCTGCTTCTGGGCCAGACGCTCCATGCGTTTTGCCTTAGCCGCTTCCGGATCCGCTTCGAACATATCAAGGTAGTCATCGTTATCGATCGCGTTGCCGTTGACAGCTTCTGACTCAGTGCCGTTGAACAAGTCACGCATCCAGCTCTTTTTCTTGTTAAGCAGATCAAGGCGGTAGCCATCAAACGAGCCTTTACCAAGGTAGTAATACAAGCTGACCTTAGAAGCGGTATTGCCCTGTCTGACGCCACGACCATTGCGTTGCTGGATAGAGGCTGGTGTCCACGGCAGGGTGAGGTGGTGAATCGCACTGGTTCCTTTCTGAAGGTTAACCCCGACCTCCGCTTTTTTGTTACAGATAACGATTTTGATGTCACCGGCATTGTAAGAGTCAGCAATGCGCTGAAGCTTCGCGCCGGCAGCGTCAGAGCCGTTGATGATGCCGATTTGCTTCTCATCAACGCCCAGCTGGTTCACGATGATGCGCTTGAGCTTATGGTGCTGCGTTTTTTCTTCAGTAAAGACAATCTGCTTACCGTTTACTTCCAGCTCTGCCTGCAGGTTGGCGATCAGCTTGGCGTATTTAGGCGTTAACGGGTGGCCGACATCTGACAGCTTGATGGCTGCATCATTCAATCCGTCAAGCACTGCCTGCTCATAAACGTCAGGGACCACCAGCACGATAGACTCCCCTTCTTCGTGGCGCTGATAATCAAGCTCGATGGATACCTTACGCTTAACCTCTTCCCCGTCCTCGGTTTGTTCAAGGCGCTCGGCTTCGATTGAGGCAGGCAGCGAGGCAATGAGTTGATCGACTGCTTTCGCTTTCGATACAGGGAAAGTGAACGTCATGGTCTGATTGAACAGGTCCATATCCGTTGTGACTTTATCCATATCACGCATCACGGCAAATAGAGCGCGAGCGTTCGCACTACGCTGTCGTGCTGGCTTACTGGCCTCTTTGGCCTCTTCTCGCAGCGCTTCATAGGCCGACTCTTGTGCGTCGGTCATGTCGACGCTTTCATGAGACTCAGGCGCATCCGGCAGGGCCAGATTCACGTCTTCAGCGTTTTGCATGAGCGTGTAGCGGTGGAAGAGGTTGCGCAGGCCATCCAAGTTTTGAAAGCCAACCAGACCGTCTTTTTGTACGATTTCGCCTTTCACCGTCATTTTCTCAACGGTTTCTACCTTGCCGAACACACGGACAAAATCGTCTGCAGTGTAAACGCCGAACTTTTCAAACTCTTCTACCGGCAGCACCAGTGACAGCATGTTGAAAATCTCAAGCGGCGAGTTGGTGACAGGCGTTGCGGACAACAGCACAGGGCCTCGACCTTCGTTTTGGTCGCGCAGGTAGGCCATCTTCATTGCCATGTCGATAGCACGCTGGGATTCCGTCGGATTGGGCAGGTAAGCAATGTTCCCTGTTTTATCGCCGGCTTTGAAGCTGTTCTTAAATGCATGGGCTTCGTCAATAATGACTGACTGAAAGCCCATATCTTCAAAGTACGGGTATTCGCCTTTTTTGTGTCCGCCATCTTCAAGGAAGCGCTGCTGCAGAGCTTCTTTTCGTACCGCTTCTTTGTAACTGATCTTGTCTTTGCCTTTGCCCAGACTGAAATCATCACCAGCAACGGTACTTGCGGCCATCTGGTCGGAAATAAGCGATTTCTCAACCCACTTGTCGGCATATTTGTGTTTGCTGACAGGGCGCATCTGAATCTCTTTGTATTTCTCAAACGTCATAACGACCAGTGATTTTGACGTCTGTGGGATCTGGTGCATCTTGTCGAAGATTTCTTCGGCACTCTCTTTAATCAGCGTATCCTGATATTCAATTTCACCTGTATGCTTATTCTTTTTCGGATTGCCCTGCTCGTCTTTGACTGGCTCACGCTGGATTTGCCCTTCTTTGTCCAGTTTTGGCTTAAAGCCCACGAACAAAGCGTTATCCAGATTGCCATGAAACATCTTGGCTTCGTGGTACCAGTTCGCCAGCACTGAGTTAGGTACGACGATCAGAGTCTTACTGGCTCGGCCCATTTGCTTGTTGTAGGCGGCCAATGCCAAGGCACTGAAGGTTTTACCCAAGCCCACATCAAACCCGAGAATGCCCGAACCATCTTCAGACAGGCGACGTACAGCGGAGCACTGGTAGCCGTGTGGCTTAACCATGGCGCTGACGCCTTCCAGCCCCAAATCCGCATCTGAGTGTTCAAACGGGATGTATGAGTTGAATTTCTGGTTATATAGCTCGGTCAGATCATCAATGTCTTGGTGCTGCTGCATCCAGAGACGGAACTCTTCGTCTAAGCGAGAAACACGCTCTTTGTATTCTTCGATATACTCTTGCTTCGAGCTGGTGACGTTGCCACCGTTAAGCCAGTTATTCAGCTGCTTGTTGAAGCCTTGGGTATCGTCGTAACCCACAAACTCACCAAACGGTGAACTCGTGTCGCGCTCTCGAACGTTTTCAACGTAGCTTTCGCCCGTATCATCGTCTTTAGCGACCTGCTTTTTCTCGACAAGGTAATCAAGGTTTGAGTAGCCTTTTTCGTGCATAAATTCCAGCACGTATTTGCGGTCAATCCACTTGTGGCGCATCGAGAACGCAATGTTTTCTGGCGCGGTTTTGTGGCGACGCTGCTCGATTTCTTCCAGCTGCTGTTGGTACTTCGCTTTGAGTTTCGGATCGGTTTCAATATTGAGCGCGTGGCTCAGGGTGAGCACTTTCTGATACACATCCCCAGAGCAAAAACGGCTCATTGGCATAAGCAGGCCGTCAGGGTGGACAGCAAGGTTTTTATCATCAGCCAGATCCGACAAAGAGCGGATAGGCGTCTTGCCTTTGTACAGCTGCTGCACATCTTCCAGCGTAATATGCATCATGCCTTCACGCAGGTATAGGTGCTCAACGATAGCGTGAGGATTGGTGTCGTCAAATGACAGCCCTTTCGTGCTGACATCACCGGTTAGCAAGGTGGAGTATTCACCGTTTTCATCCATCGCGTTTGAGAACACGCCAAAATAGCGCGAGCTTTCACCGGCGAGGATAAGCCCCTTATTTTGTTTTGGATGGCCGTATTTGTTGATCTCATTGGCCACCAGCTCCTGCAGTCGCATTTGCTCGGTCGCGTCCCAGTTGCCTTGGTTGGTGTCATTTTGGAAACGCGCCAAATCAGCACCAATCAGTGAGCCTCGGAAGATTTGCTCTCGATACTCATCACTGGGTTGCGTCATGGCAAACTCAATGGCCTGCTTCTGCGGTTTGCTAAATAAATGGCCCCATGCCTTCATCGCAGCAAACGCCTGTTTAACCGAAAGTGACATCAGGCCGTGATTACTCTCAAGCAGCCCTTTCAGCGCTTCGAGAGAGGCAACGCCATACTTTTTCTCATCAATGGCTGTTGTGGTCCCATGCAGGGTGTCAACCGGTTCCCAGTTGCCGCGTGTGAACTCGTGCATACGCTCATCAATCATTCGACGGTCGCCTTCGACATAGTTCTTGATCACCGGCTCGGCGGTATCGAGCGCTTCCCTGTCGATACGGGAGTGGAATTTCGCCGCCAGTTTGCGCTTGAGCGCTGCATCGGTCACGCTGGCATCACGGATCACTTTGTCATCATCACGGACTTTGCTGGCATCTTTAGGGACAAACTTACCGTGAATAAACGGCTTGCCGTCGCGCTCCCACCATTTGCCTTCAATAAAGGTATCCCAAAGCACGTTGGACGATTGCAGCTGCTCCATTGGAAGTTGAGCAATTTTCTCAGCGGCTGATTTAGAGTGCTTGCGCAGCACAATGATGTCGGTAACAACACCCGTACCTTGCTTGCCAAACGTCTTGCTTGGCAGCTTGTGCGCACCAAGAAATTCCGCTTTCTTGCTGATTTTCGCGCGCCATTTCTGCCACACTTTGCCACGTTCACGTACAATATTGACCGGTACCACCAGCACTAACAGGCCGCTTGGCTTCACTTTGTCGATCAGACGGTTGATGAAGTAGCGCTCGATGAGCTTTTCACTCTTATGATCGGGGTCGTCGTGCGCAGAAGCGCCTCGGGCACTGCCGAATGGGATATTACCAATCACCGAGTCAAAGTGATTATCTGGTGACTCAACGGCCATTTTCTCAAATGACTGGTTAAATACGTTGTCTTCTGGGTGAAGTATCTTGTTGACGGCAGAACTGATCGGATCGATTTCCGTTGCGGTCATCTTCACGCCTTGATGTTTGGTAGCATTAAATACACCGGCACCGGCAGACGGCTCTAAGACGTTACCGTTATCAAACCCATTTGCCCCCAGCAAGTCCCAGCATCCCTCGGCAATGTACGTCGGTGTGTAGTACTCATACTGGCTGTTTTCACTCAAGCCGCCACGGCCAGAATATTGCACAAGCAGATCGTAATCTTCTGCTGTCAGGCTGCTTGTGTCCCAATTCGCCGCTTTTATTCGATCAACGATCGCTTTTACTTTGCTGTTGATCGTTTCTCGCGTTTTGACGCCGCTGGCCTTCAAGCCAAACTCACGATCGCCATCATGACTGGCCGCTTGGAATATCTGGTTAAAAATAGCTTCTAACTCATTGATATCTTTTGCGCTTTGCAGGGCTTGGATTTGCTCATCTGTGGCGCTATCTAAAACGGCATGGTCATGCACGAACTGCAATGGCAAGTCCAACTCATCACCAGCCGCCGCAGCGATCGCTTCTTTGAAGTCTTCAATACGCATCGTAGAGATCGGCCCCAAGAACAGATCGGAATCGTACTGCTTGAGGTAAGCCGCTTTCGCCTGCTCTTTGTTATCAAAGCCCAGCATTACCTTGTCTTCATCAAAGAATTCAGGGCAGGCGCAGTCTTGCGCGTGCTCTTTACACTGTGGGCAGTATTTCGATGGCCACTGCTTCACTTTTTCGATCGCGTGTTGTTTGACGATGTAGACGTGATTGGCTTTACGGTTTGGCCCGATATAACAATCAATACCCTCTTGGTCGGTGCCTTTGGTCGATCTTATGTATCCGTAGTCATAATGCATTGCGACGGACCATTCGCTACCATCTGGGTCCACGCCGGCACGCTTGGTGCCTGCTTTGTTTTCGATGGAAATCGGCAAACCTTGGAATTGGTATCGGTCCTGAAGTTTGAATGATTGCGGTTTAGTGGTGAACGATGGCTCGTCATCTTCCGCGCTATCAAACACCACATCACGGTGCGGGTATGGTTTTTGCTCACCTTGAATAAACTTAATGGTGAAGCCTTGCTCTGTCGCCGCTTTGGTGGTGAATGAGTAATGAGCACTCATTGGCGTCATTTCAGGGAGCTGGGCAATACGTCCATCGGGGGTCATACCATGAAAACGGATGAAATTTTTGATCATCAATTGGTCATCGTCTGAGCCTTCCATTTCGACGGGGGATTTTTGGTCCCAATCAGAGTTAATCAGAATGGAAACTTCTGATTTAAAAGGGGTTGTTATTAAGAATTTGTACATTCAGTTTATGGCGGGAAGTTCGCCATCCTCCTTTTGATGGGCAAACAATAATGTCCATCAGGAGGGTAACAA
>NZ_WXWS01000290.1:0-64455 GCF_009904715.1 Vibrio sp. V42_P2S4T144
ACATAATTTAGGTGAAAGTGATCATATATCAGGTGATTGGGTAACATATTTTAGGTGTTTATTTTCTTAAATGACATATTTTAGGTGTGTGAGATGGTTATATCGAAGTCTTGTTCGGTTTTTTTTACTTTCGAGTCAATGATCACGTCGGATTCTCGCTTACATACCTAAAATGTGTCACATAGCTCATTTCAACCTAAAAAATGTCATCTATAGAGCGCATGACCTAAAACTTGTTAGCTATCAGTAATCGTGAGTATCGGTTAGTTCTGAAAGGGTATCTATCTTTTCCATTAACGACTCTAGTTCATGTATTCCATCATCATGTTTTTGTTGCTCTTTTTCTGAGTATCGTTTTGACAAGCTATCTTCAACTTTAAGAGCGTGGTCTTCTTTACCCACATAGCGGTACGCGATGGCAAGTGATTCTAGTTCAGACTCGGTGAGTCTGACTTGGTTTTGAAGCCTTTTCAATTCGAGTTGTCGAATTGTCTTTAGAGCATCGTGTTGATTCAGTTCATCAATTGAACCTAGCTTAACCCACCGGAAGAGAAACTTGATTCCTGTAATGGTTCTACCTTTCTTTACAACCTCAAAACCCTTATCACCCTGGCTACTTTCTAAAAATAGAAGCTCTTTGCTAATCTGAGGATGTTCAGAAAGTTCTTTAATACTTTCCCGGATACAACGTTTCATAAATACACTGTTGTTTTTGAAGGAACTTTTATCTTTTTTCAGCTTCCCTGATTCGTCCAAAAGCCCGAATATTCCTTTAAGTTCACTAAGCTTTTGCGCATGCATTTCAAAGCCCTTGTCTTTGAAGCGACTAAGCAGTTCGTACAAGCGCTTAGAGTACTCCTTTTTTACCTCAAAGAAATTGCGAGTGTTAATCAGAGCAAATCCTTGATTATATTCAATATACTCTGGTTTGAGCATATCGTTAGGAACCATCGTAAGTATGCCGTGTTTATAAGCGATATGTTTAAAAAGAGGTCTATAGTCGAATTCAATATCACCTTTCGGGGTTTCCACCTTTATCCCGATTTTTCGACTAGCTAGGCGGTTCGCTACTGGACTTAAGTTGCTACCAATATGTTTAGACTCAACACCTAACCACTCTGATAATTGATGTGAAGTAAATTCATAGTGTGGTGTTTTCTGATCCCAGTCGTTTGGTTTCATATGTGCAATCATCAACGCAAACATATCAGCTTCCCTAGCGGATAGATCTTGACGACTAAAGACCAGTTGATGGCCTTTTTTGATATGTTTCGGGAGGTTATCGCTTACCGCAGGGTAGAAATATTCTTCATCACTCATGCAAATGCATATCCATAAATAACAAGATTTAGGTAATTATGACACATTTTAGGTCGCGCATGTACAGAAATACTCACATCAAGCAGTGATTACAGATACCTGATTTGTACTCGCCCTACTGCGTCACGATAGTATTCAACCAAGCCTTGAGACTCTTTCTCTGAAATGGTGTTCATGTACTCTGCTAGTATGGTAGCTGTATCACGAACCTTGTTCACGCTAGCTTTCACGGCGCTTGCAGCCTTGTTGTGCCAGCTAGCAATCACAAACTTAAGGTATGACACGAACTTAGGCGCTAAAGGCTGTTGGTGCTTGTTGTACAGCTTGATAACACGACGAGCTCCACTAGCTGATAGGCGGCCTTGCTTAGCAGCTAATTGAAGTTGTTTTACTTCATCTGCGTCACGTTTGAAGATTTTCAAAAACCAAGAATCAGATGGGATACCGTTATTATTTTATTTTTACTCTCTGTAGAGAGATCTTTTGTATTTATGCTGCAATTTTTGTTTTTGTCTGATTGCTCCCAAACCTTGTCAGAACTGGCCTCAAGAGGTTTTTCCACAGAAGCCCCCCCTAAATGCAATTTTTGTCTATTACAAAACTTCTCTGCCGCTTGTAGCGCGTATTTGTATGCACCAGTGAACATGTTTTGGATGCCATCAACGCATAGAGTGATGTGACGTTGATTCTGACCTGTGTGATCGTTCCTCTTTGGCTGTCCATAAGCGATCAGGCCAAGTTCTTTTGCACGTTTGATGTAATTATCAATAGTGCGCTTTATGATTGGCTTACAACCGTAACGGTGACAGTTCTCATTGTAGGTACGCATTAAGGTATCGCTTGAAGCAAAGCAAGTGTGACCATGCTTAAGGATAAAGCTTGAGATAGTTTCTAGTAGGCAAGCAAGCTTACGTTGTGCCAATGGTTTATTGGCTTTAATATTGGAAGCTTGTGTTCTGAATCCTGACTTCCAGTACCGAGGATTCAGCAAAAGTGGTGTAATTTGCATAAAATTTGCTCAAATAAAAAGCGCAAAAGTTTGCCACCGATCTCTTTGAACGTTATAATTACACCTGTCTTGTGTTGTGTAATTTTAACGCTCGCTAAGATTGGTGCTCAAAACAATCTAAGTTGTTAAATTAATTACGAACCATTTGAGACATTAGTCGCCAAACTAAAATGTCTCACCTGATTAGGCTTCGGTCTAATTTATTACGGCATACTGACTTTCCTTAAGTTCGTTTGTCGTGACGCTTTAAGTTTGCCGCTTAAAGCTCGATTTCAGTAAGAAAGCCCGCTCGCCAAAGCGGGCTTTTTTATTTTCTGTTGTCCGAAATCGAATCACTTTCTCTCTATCACGGCATCGCCATGATCTAATTACAGAAAAACGCCCCTATTATTGATCTTAAATGGTTGATCAAACAAGTCTCCATATCAAATCAATTCCGAACATGGTGCGTTACCATCTGGCGCTAGAGTTTACCAAAAATTTTATCTATTTAAACTCCTTTTAGACGTGTTAATATTCCGAACACGCTAAGTTTTGTGGATAACTCTGTGATGAAATTTACTCCCCCACCAAGTGCTGAACAGCAATTAGAAACTCAAGTTGACCAATTAAAACAAAAGTTTAAGCGCCGACAGTTCCCGAAAAAGAACGCACCAGTGCTACCGTTGGATTTGTTAGTAACAATCTCAGGTTGCACCTTTGGTTTGCATAGCCAAAAAGACGGTAGACTCGTTCTAAAGGCCGACAAGGCGATTAACTTTGATAAGGGTATCAATGTGTTGCGCGCAGTGTCGTATATTGCTGGCGCGCGAGATAGCGTATCTATCGCTGGTTGGGACTGGCGACCTACGCACTTTAAGAAAGATAAACTCTACTTGCGTCCTGTCGCTCCTAGTGATTTATAAAATTCCGAATTGGCCACCAGCATTTTCGATTGAATTGACTGTTTTTTGAACTTTATTGCTAATCGCTGGTGGCGCTTTTTGATTGATCAGCTTATTGGAATTTTCGTGCCGAAGATCCGAAGTTGACGAACTGCTGTTTAATTTGAGGCGCAACACTCACTTTTTGCTCTACTGGAACGTAGCTATTTGTCGGTAAAGTCGCCATTTTTCGGGAACCTAGCGACTCAAACATAGCTCGCACCACTTGATGATCTTCCTTGCTGGCCATGTTGGCGATCGCTTTGCGCTGCGCATCGGTCACATAGATAGGTAAAGAGTCCACAACATCAAGCAGCATCGAGGTTGCCTTAGCGTTTTGCTCTACCTTTTCACGCAACTCTGCGTTCACGCTTTCTAGGTACATAAGCTGGTTAGTAAGATCACCGACAAGCTCAACATTAGTCTGTTGAGTCATGTTCGCGTAGATATTACGCGCGGATTCCTCATCAAAACCTTGTTCCTGTAGCGATTCGAGGATCATTTGCTCGCTGTTCGCACTTTCCATCATCATGGCCGGATGGTCTAGGCTGATATAGTTCGGCTGCAATACGTAGTCCATACCGTGATATGAAGTCGTGATCGATGCCTCGCGTGTATCTTGGCCACCAGTCGCCCAGCTCCAACCACCAGCACGGCTATTGTGCAAACCTAAAGCAATACGGCCTGTGTCGGTATCTAAAAACTCTTGAGTGTGTTCAACAATACCGTCATCTGAACAGGTGATAGAGACTGTGCGGTTAGATGGCACGTTTTCTACCACAACCGGACGACCATTAATCATGATCACCTCAGTTTCACCGATTGAGAGCTTATTGGCGCGTTGGCGGGATTGATGACCATAGTAACCATACGCCTCACCTAGTCGCAGTAGCTCTTTAGTTCGTGGGCTGTTGATCATCGCTTGCACGGCTTTGATGATGTAATTGCGCTTGTTGGCGCTAAGTTTTCGACCGTCATTGAATAGGCTGAAACGGTCGGATACTTGTTTAAGTGCTTTTGCTGTCACTTTCTTTTCTCCATTAATGGCTTTGGATTTCGGTTAGTAGGTCGAGAACTACGTCTCTAACGAATCGTTCCGCTTCGCTTTGGTCAGTCATGCCAATGGATTCCATCATCTTGTTGTTCTTGGCCACTTGAGCTGCGAGCTCGGAAATGACTTCATTGGCCAGCTCGGAGTCGAGGCCAACAACGGACGTGTAAAGATGGTTTTTGAGTTTCGGAGACTTGCTGATTGGGGATTGCTCGATAAGGTCAAGCACGGTAGTCAGCATGGTTGCGTAGTTCGCTTGCGACTCCATTGCTGCCGACTTCTCTTGCTCGATAGCAGTGTTGAGAGAGTTAAATCGGATCTCGAATGGCATATCGTTGTCATTCCACACCTTGCCGTCTCGGTAGATGGTGTGAATGTCGATAGCGCGCTTAACGAACGTCACCACGGCTGCGCGGATTTGGTTGGCGCGTAGTGCAGATTGAATCGAAGTGCGGAAGAAGCCGCCCTCGCCTAGTCCACCAGAAAGAAGATCACCAAACCCAAGCATGGATGGGTCTACGCCAAGCGTTCCGGCTAAGCGTTTAAGGTGAAACATAATGTCTTCGATGTGGGAGATATTTGGGTCAGTGGTAAAGGTATCGATCTGCAAGCCACCTTTAGCGCCGCCCATAAAGGGCAACAGCGTGTTGATGACGGTTGGGATGAAACCTAGCTTGCGGGAACGGTCTACCACCTCTTGACGGTCTTGCTTCATCTGGTCAGCGACCATGTTGATGTATTCCGCAGCTCCCGCAGCATCTAAGCCGTCAGTGTTTACCGCTACCATGCGATCGATAAGTGAAGCATTCACACGACTTGCGCCTAGCGCTGCAATGGACTGGCGAAGCATCGACCAAGCCTCAAAACAGGTAAGCAGAATGGACGTGCCGTAGTTCTGCGTCTCGATTGGCATGCGTGAATACGCATCGTCATAAAGTGAGTAGCGCTGGCCAGTGTAGTTAACTGGCGGCATATCCATATCTGGTCGCCAGATTGGCATCTTTAGTGGGATAAGCGCCCAAGGTTCGGCAAGGCGTACCTGTTCGCCGTTCGCTCTGGTTTGTAGATATTCCGCAGTAAATCCAGCTAGCTCGCCCGAACGTTCGTACTCACGAATTTGGTTTGGCAACGTGTAGTAGTTGGCCTCAAAGTGAGTAATACCCACTCCCTCTTTCGTGTATGGGCGAACATAGTTAACCCCATAAACCAGCGTTGAATACGTCCAGTTCATTAGGTTTTCGTTGATTGGAGTTAGCAGCTCTCGATTAAGACGGCCTACGTACTCGGCGTACTTCTCATCGGTTGGATGAAGATACACAGCCATGCCATTGTCGTTTGATACCGAAAGAGCGTGACCAAGGTGCAGATTGAGCGCGGCATCAATCGTGCTGTCCTCGGCCATTTCCTTGAGTATCGGATATAGCATGAAGCGATCTTTCGGCAGCTTGTGCAGAAAAAAGCGGTCTGAGCTTTTTCGACCGTCATTGGTCAGAGCGCCGGTGCTTTCATCTAATTGGTTTTCGCGATCGTGGAATGGCGATCCCGTGTATCCAGCGCCAGATTCAAAACTGATCCCGCTCTCTTTATCGTCATTCTCGTTAAAGAAAGGGAACGCTTGTTTTAAAGCTGTCGCTAGCCCAATTGATGCCTTGTTTTGCGACATGTGCGACCTCGGTTAGTTGAGGCGCTTTCTACAGGGATGGGGATGATCTTGGATGATAGCGCATCGCGTCAATGTGACCAATACGCTAATAAATGATTGATTTTCTATGCGTTAAATTTTTTTAGTCAAAGTTCAATTGCTTGCCTTTGAATCTTGGTTACTCACCAAAAACACTAATTTTTATTCTTGATGATAACCTCCGTGTTCGGAATAATTCTCTCGTCCCTAAAAATCTACTTCCTTAGATATTTTAGATTATTCATTAACTTAAATTGATATTGATAGTGGCGTTTTTTTGGGATGGGGAATAGGAAAGGAAAAAGTCGGGCGAAAGCTCGACTTTTTTTTTGGCTTTTATCCAATGAATAAAAGGCAAGTTCAATGAACACTGATTTAACCCGCAGTATTGAACAGGCGACAACAATCGATGAACTGGTACGCCAGTTTGAAGCCTTGCTCGCTGTCGATATTAGCGACACTCCAAAAGGCCACCAGCGCCTTAAGGCTAACCAACTAGCCAAAGATATTCTCGCCAAGTACAACGGCGACTACTCCAACGTTTCACCCGAAGATAAAGCAGCTCTGCGCGACTACACAGGTTTTGGCGGTATCGGTGGCTCCACCAACGAATACTACACGCCTAAATGGCTGGCGAGCGCGACTTGGGATGCAGTTCGTTCCTATGGCTTTGCTGGCGGCAGCGTACTTGAACCAAGTTCGGGCGTGGGCGTATTTAGCGAAACCAAACCTAAAGGCACCCTGACTACATCCGTAGAAATGGATCAGACCTCAGCGGCCATCAACCAAATTCTTCACCCCGAAGACCATGTAATCCAATCAGCATTCGAAGCGGTAGCAACTAATCCTGGCATTGGTGACTTTGACCTAGTGATCGGCAACCCGCCTTATGGTGTTCGAGACGCTAGCGCGATGAAAGACAAAGCATACAAAGACATTAAGTACGCTGATCAGTATTTCGTTTCTCGTTCTATCGATAAAGCGAAAGCTGGTGGCTTGATTGCCCTAGTGCTGCCAACTCGTATTTGTGATGCGAAAAACCTTGAGAAGTGGCGTACACAACTCGCACTTAAAGCGGAGTTTTTGGGCGCGCACCGACTACCAACGGGCACGTTCTCTGATACGGGCGTAGTGACTGACCTTGTTATCTGGCGCAAACACAGCGACCAAGCGAAAGCACTGATTGATAGTGCCGACCGTGACACGCTGATTGAATCTAACGTGCTTTGGGATACTTGGCTTAAAGGTAAGTGGTTCGAGCGCGAGGGTAAGAAATTCATCAACGGCGAACAGACTGTTGAGGGCGTAGGTAAGTTTGCGCGCAAAGTCGTGAAGCGTGGCAACCGTTCTAACGAGGATATTAAAGAGTCGCTAATGCGCCGCTTTGACAGTCGCATTGACTGGATGTTGCTCGATGAAGCGGTCAGCGAGCCAGTGAGCGCGAAATACTCCGAGGGCGACACGATTTTCCGCAATGGCCAGCAGTACGAAATGATTGATGGCGAATGGGAGTTATCTGAAAGCAACGCGCAAACAGGCGCTATCAGCAAGCCGACCTATGGCGTAGATAACACCGATGAGATCGGTCCTATCACCTACTCTACTGAATCGATGCTTAAGCTATCGGCCAGCCAAGCGCTCAAGCTTTTCGAAGATTACGGTTACTTGTGTCATGACGACTTTAAAGCCCTAATGCGCGAGATAGCCAAGCTGCCAAAAGCGAGCCAAGAACACGCTTATAAAGGCATTCTACTTGGCATGAAAGTTCAAACACTTGCAACGCTGGTTGCTGGTGGCCGAACCACAGCCAATAGCGACTTGGCCAACATGGCAATGGGCGCGGAGGACTTCCAGACCGAACAATATCGCGTGAAGTTAAGCGGCGAAGTGTTTGAGCTGAACGCACTAATGGGCGGCTCTAAGGTATCGAAGAAAGCGCTAAGCAACTTAAGCGAGAAGTACGTTTCTGCATGGAATTACTACCACTCATCGATCGATTCTAAGGGCAAACTGTCTGACCTACTCAAAGGCGACCTTAAGCGTGAGCTGACTGTTCAATACAGTTCGTCTCGCATTGGTGACGTGTTCCATCTATGCGATCGTGAACTAGGCATAACCACACTGACACTGCATGACGTTCGCACGTATTACACCGCAAGCGGTATCGATGCGATGAGCGATGAGCAGTTGCTTGATTACCTAGCGAACATGGATGAGGTAGCCGTAAACCCAGACGGCACGGTGACGGCATTCCATAAGGCGACGACTGGCCTAGTCGGCAAGCGCATGGATCAGCTGACCGCACAATTAGTATCGGCCACCAGCGATACCGTGAAAGCTAACATCATGCGCCAAATTCAAGCCATCGAATCTAAGCGAAACAAGATCTCGATTGCCGATGTGAAGATGAAGCTTACCGATAAGTGGATTCCTAAAAACATCATGCTTGAGTTCCTGCATGACCGTGGCTACACGGAATTTATCTTGGGCGACTTTACCGAGGATAAGGACGGCTTTGAGGATTTCGTACAAAGCGAATCCGGCCAATACCTCACTGGCTACCGTTGGCGTGATGGCGAATGGGTTGATGGCCTAACTCGTAATGGCGTGAAAGGTAAAGCAGCGAACAGCGATGAGCGATTTGAGCGTCAAATTGAATCGTACATCAACTATGGTGCTGTTCGTGGCGGTAGTAAGAACGAAGATAAATCACTTATCCGTGAACAAATGCGCCGCCTCGATGATGAGTTTTCTACATGGATTGCATCATCTGACCATTCAGAATACTTGGAACAGGTTTACAACAATACGTTTAACGGTTGGATTAAACCGGAGTTCGATGATACTCCATTATCGCTAGATGGCGTATCTGGTGCGATTGAGTTCCTACCTTACCAAAACTCAACCATTCGCAGTCACAGTGCAGACGGTAACGGCATTATTGCCTTTGGTACTGGCTTGGGTAAAACGCTCACTGGCCTTGGCCTCGTGCAGCACAACCTAGAAACCAAACGCGCTAACCGTGTGGCCATCGTTGTTCCTAAATCTGTGTTAGAGAACTGGTTCTATGAGTCCGACCTGTTCTTTGGTGAAAGCAATCTATCTGACAAGGTATTTATCGGCCTTGGAGTTCACAAAGACGATGACGGAAAAATCATTCGGGAACCGGTATTAGATGAAACGGGCGAACCGAAGTTAGACAAGAAAGGCGATCCTATCTTGCGCGCCAAACTGACCGTAGACACCAACGGCAAGCGCGTAGCAGAACAGCTCCACCAGCTTACACAGTCAACCGCTCGCATCGTGGTAATGACAAAAGACGTGTACAACCGCATTCCATTGAAGCCGGACACGATTTCGGCCAACGTGCTTGAAATGCGCGATGCTGGTTTGATTGCTGGTTCAAGCAAGCTAGTTAAGGAAGCGGAAAGCCACACAGAGAAAGCGAAGAACGCGCGCTTTGAAGCGAAATACGCTGACGATGGCACGGCCAAAAACGAAGAACTACCGTACTTTGAGGACTTGCTATTCGATTCGGTTATGGTCGATGAGGCGCATGATTTCCGCAACTCGTACAAGGGCGGCTCATACCGAAACAATCTGGCATTCTTGCCTAGCCAAGCGCAAGCCGATCGCGCTATCGATATGCAGATTAAGAACAACGTCATTAAGGCTCGCAATGACGGTCGAGGCGTTTATTTCCTAACAGCTACGCCAACCGTAAACAGCCCTGTTGATATGTTCAATATGCTGTCCCACATCATTCCGGCAGACACGTTTGCCAAGATGGGGATCTTTGACAGCGACGACTTTATCCGCATGTTTGGTAAGACTGGCGAAGCGCTGGTTACTAAGATTTCGGGCGAAGTTGAACAGCGTGAAGCCCTACTCGGATTCCAAAACCTAGACGCACTTCGAAACATCGTTAACCGCTACATGACGATCGAGGATGCTAAATCCGTTGGTGCCAACGTTCACATTCCTGACCTGATTAGTCAGCAAAGCGTTGTCCAAATGAATAGCGAACAGGAAGCGCTATACGAGGAACTACGCCAGCGCGCTGATGCAATCAGCAATCCAGACAAAGACGAAAACCAAGAGATTGTCGAGCAATACCCTAACGACACGGTTTTCGGCCTGATCCGCAAGATGGACAAGGTAAGTACAGACCTTGATTTGTACTATGAGCGTGTTACCTACCGATTCGCCAAGGACAGCAAGAAAGAGGTTGAGGCGGCAGTAGCCAAGCTACCAAATACCGTCACGGTCGCCTTTGAGGACGTGGCACCAGACGGTACGGTTAAGCTAAGCAAAATCCAAGTTAAGGTTGATAAGAGCGTTAAGGTTGAGGGCGATCACTGCGTGGTTCAGCTCCACCAGCAACTTGATGACAGATTCACAAACATTTGTGACAAGGCCAAGTTGAAATTTACGCACCCTGTCTCTCCTAAGTACGCCAAGTTCCTTGAGAGCGCCCGCGAGATTTATCTGGCTGGTGGTAAGCAGCTTGTCTTTACCGAAGAAAAAACACAGCACAAGAAAGTCGCGCGAATCATTGCGGATTTTGTTGGTTGTAAGCTGTCTGAAATCGGCATTTTGAACAGCGATACCGTTGCGGGTAGGAAAGGCTCTAAAGCGACTGAGGACGATGAGGAAGCGGGTTTGGAAGCAATGGCCAATGCTTACAACACCTCGAAATACAAATTCATGATCCTCAATAAAAAAGGGGAAGTTGGCATCAACTTGCATCATGGCACAACCGATATTCACCACTTAACGCTACCTTGGACTCCAATGAGTATCACACAGCGTAATGGCCGTGGCGCGCGTGTTGGCTCTAAACAAAACATCGTGAACGTTCACTACTACACGTCGAAAGGCTCATTCGATGATTTCCGCTTGGCCACAATCCAACGCAAAGCCACTTGGATTGAGACAATGTTCAAAGGTGATGACAAGTACATTGCGAACGCCGATGCAGACGCAGCCGACGAAACTGCAATCATGCTGGCAGCGAATCCAGAAGAAGCGAAAGCCCGTATCGAAGCGGCTAAGCGTCAAGCTGAGCGCAAGAGAAAATTAGAGGAACGCCGACTAGCAAGTATCAACGTTAGCAAGTACATCAAAGCCACCCAAATGCTTGCTTTGGATGTGAGTGCGGTTGAGGGTGAGCTGGCCGAACTACGCGATAAGTTAGAGCCGCTACGCAAAGAGGTGGAAGAAGATCGCCTACGTGCAGAGGGCGAGAAGCGCGGCAGTTGGCAGCACAAAAACTACCAACGCACCAAGGGCAGACTGTTTGCCCTAGAAAGCCAAATCAAAACCTTTGAGGCAGCGATCAAAAACCGGGATAAGGCGAGCGACACCATCAAGAAACTGAAACCAGCAATGGAGCTGGCCATCAATGACGGTGTGCTAAAAGATTACCCTGACTTCCTAACTCATCCAGAGTTATACATTGTTCGCAACGGTGTGATTGTTCGTAATGGCTACACCTACAAAGCCGAAGTTAAGAGCCGTTCTTGGAGCGCCGAGTACGACTCAAAAGCAACAATCATGATCACCAACTTCGACCGTAAATCTGGCACGGTGGACGGCTTTATTACTGAAATGGACGGCGAACCAGCGTCACGCAACTATGTCGATCTACCTGTTGAGCGCATCATTGAAATTGCGCCAGTGAATCAGGATAGAGCAGCACTAGAAGCAAAAGCGCTCCAAGGTGTACCACTAAGTGAAGTCGCTCATACGTTTGACCGTGAGACGTTCTTTGAACTGGTCGCAGAGAAGAAAATGAAAGCCTACGGAAATAGTCGCCGTTGTTTGGTGCGTAATGCTGACGGCTCATTCTCTACGCCGTGGGGATTGGATGTTGAACCAGACCAAACGCTGATTTATCCAGATGCGAGCGATAAAGCGACCGCGAGAGCCCTACTCGACCAAGTGACCAAGCAATTGGAAGATAAAGGTCGCGTGATGTTGGAACACGACATTCTAAGTTTCTTTATCGGTAGCGATTGGGACAAACAGGCGATGGAAAACGGCAACCAAGTGAGCGAACAGGAAGTCGTTGAACTGGTGACACTTGAGATCAAAGCATTCGAGGAAAAACACCCTGAGCTTTATCAAGAGGCGCTACTCAAAGCGGAGACGACTTACAAAACGTCTATCACGTTCCTCAAAGAGCTAGATAACCATCTAAGCAATTTGAAATGGACAGGTTACACCAACGCACACGAAGCGCGCCGCCTATCGGCTCGTGAGTACACTCGTTACACCGATATTCTGACCGAACGTTCTAGCGAATACCGCACAGAGTTGGAAGATAAGCTATTCGCTGACTTCACTAAGCTGGTGGCCAACGACCCTGACCGTGCAAAACGTCTATCACAGATCGCGTACTGGATGACGCAATACAAGCCGACGACCGATACTCACTTGCTGAAAAAGGTCGATGCGATTTACGGCGAAAACTCACAAGAAACCATGCTTAAGGTATGCGCTGACCTACACGCTATTGGCGAACGTGAGTTCCTATCCGGTGACGGCTTAATCTTCTCGGATGACTGGTCATTGAATCGCATGAAAGGTGCGTATGGTTCGCTATTCACTTACCGCAGCGCACAGCGTGAGGAATTTATCGAGAAGTACCTAAATGCGGATAAGCCGGAAAGGGCCGAGGTTAAAGTGACCGAAACGCAGAAAGTGAAAATCGATAATATATCTGCCATTAACGTAGAGAGCATCGAGAAGTTTAGTGAACTAATGTCAGGCATTGGCATCGACGTTAAAATGGTGACTTCACCAATTAGCTGGAAGCCTAAGCGCGGTCGCAACCGAAAAGAGATTGTTGTGGAACCATACGAGCGCATTGGTTTGATGGACAACAACGGTCTTAAAGGTTCGCTTAAAGTGATGTTCGCTGGTGACAAGGAAGCCAAGGCCGAGTACGGCGCAGACTTCGCCTCGAACGCAAGCAGTGAGTTTAATGGCGGCTGGTGGTTTATCTCTGCTAAAGCGGATTTGGAATTGCTAGCGAAATCGCTATTAACCATTCACAACACAATGGCCGAAGCTGCCTAACTCAAATTTTCGCATGCGATAAGTTTTCGCATGCGAAAACTTTTTGGAGACAAAAATGATTACCCAAGTGAAATTGCCTACCGTTGAAGATCTACAGCCCCTACTCGATGAGGCGTTAGAAACAGCGCAAAGCAAAGAAGCATTTATCCAAGCTCAAGTAGATGGCATTTATAAAACACTTAAAGCCAATCCGCTCATGTACCGTCACTATGGCGCTTATTGGTGGGCGGTTAAATCGCTCATGGCTAAGCATGGTTATGACCTTGGCAGCGATTCAGAAGTGATCACAGAGCAACACTTCAATTTCGAAGACCCTGCGATTTTGTTGTGTGCTGCGTGGGCGTACCAGCAAGAGCAAGTTGATAAAGGCTACTGGCAAGCAAACCTACATACCTACTACGCCGATGATGAAGAATTTGAATATTCTATCGAGGACGTAAATCTCGAAGCGTGGAGTGTTAACAGCAAATCGATGCAGTAAGTTTTCGCATGCGAAAACTTTTTCTCATATACCCGTCATCTTTGGCGGGTATTTTTTTGCATGGAATTTAGTGGAGAGTTTTCGCATGCGAAAACTTTTGAGAAAAAAAAAATAAACCCCGCCACTGAAAAAATGGCGGGGATTGCACGTTGAACAGATAAGCTTTGATGCAATCAATCCTACCCCTAATAGTTTTGTTGCCGCCTATCTGTAATTTAATGTATATGAAATAATTTTCATATTCAACAGGTTTTTAGATCTTTTTTATTAAAAACAACGATCTATGCAACTAGGTGCTTTTGTCTTCTTATGCCTGTTGACGCTGCTCTTTGTAACCTAGTTAAGTAATAGAATTGTCAAAAAGTTTTCGCATCCGAAAACACATGGAATCAATCTCACAATTTATCTGATGTTCTCGCATGCGAAAACTTGTGCAATCGGTTCTGTTTGTTCACTTTTTTGCTTGTGCTGTTGCTTCTGGCAACGTATAGTGTAACCCCGTTGCCAGTGACAACAATTAAGAGGCGTTGATATGGCATCCAAGGAACGATGCGAAAGACTAATTCAATTAGTCGAGAAAGCAGGAAGTACCAGAAAAGCCAAGCTGCTTATTGATGGCGTTAAGGGAGTAAGCCCTTGTCACACTGCCATCTACAAAGCCATGAATGGCGGCGGTACGACCGATTATGTGGTTCAGTGCTATATCGATGATCTTGAGACAGCACTGAGCAAACCAAAACAGCAAACAAATTCCACCAGCAAAGGAAATTAATTAATGAGCATTATCATGGCGATTGCCAACCAAAAAGGCGGCGTTGGTAAAACAACTTGTACTTACAACTTTGGCATTAGCATCGCTAATCAAGGCAATAAATGTCTATTCCTGGACTTTGACCCACAAAACAACTTAGGCGGTTCAATCGCACCGGAAATGGTCGAGAATCCAGAGTACACATCTGCGAGCTGCCTACACAACGCTTACAACCTTTTCGAAAATCCAGTAAAGGCTAAACCTTTCGAAGTCACCGAAAACGTACACGTTATTGGCGGCGATAAGCGCATGGGCAACATTACTCAATCACAAATCTTAAACGTGGCTGAGTCTATTGACCTTATCAAAGACGACTACGACTATATCTTTATCGACTGTCCACCAGCGGCGAACGCGCTACAGCATGCAGCGCTACTTGTGGCCAGCAAGCTACTTATCATTAGCCAAGCACAAAAAATGTCGATCAAAGGCGTTAATGAGCTGGTTAAGACCTCGCGCCAAATCCGTCGAATGAACCCTGACTTGGAAGTGTTAGGCATTGTCCTAAACCTTATTGAAGCCAACATTACAAACGACCAGCGCGAACAGGAAGCGGAACTTCGTAAAGAGTACGGCAACCTAGTTTTTGAAAACAAACTGATTAAAACAACGCGCGTAAGTGAAGCTCTAAACCAAGGCAAAGCACTGATTGAAACCAACCCTAAAGCGGCTGAGAAATTCGGCTTTACAGCGGTTTGTGATGAGCTTTGCAAGCGCATGGTAGAGGTGACAGCATGACCAAAAGCTTAAGAGATCGAATCAAGCTTAGCGACCTAGATAATCTCTTGGATGAATCAGCGGTAGAAATCCGCGATGCAGCAAAAGTGCTGGCTATCCCTAAAGACTCTTTGTATTCAGTTGAGCAAGTTCGTGAAGAATTTAACGATGAATCACTACTTGAGTTATGCGAAAGCCTAGAAGAAAACGGCCAAATTCAACCTGTCGTTGTTTACCCGTTCGATGGCAAGGGATACAAAATCCAAGAGGGTGAACGCCGTTGGCGCGCCGCTATGTTGAGCGATAAGCTGACTCACGTTGAATGTATTATCCGTGAAAAGGGTGATATTTTTGGCCAGCTCATTGAAAACATCCAACGTGAAGATTTAACGGCAATCGAATTGGGTAAGGCGTTTGACCAAGCTAAGAAAAAGCACAATCTTGATAACCGTGGCTTAGCTAAGCGCCTTGGCAAATCAGACGGCTACATTTCGAAATACCTAAATGTGCTTAAAGCCCCTGACTTTGTTTTGGAAGCATTCAAAAAAGGAATTATTGGTGATGTTGAGTCCATCAACGAACTACGCAAAGCCAGCATCGATAACTCTGAGCGCGTTCGTGAAGCACTGGAAAGCGGTGAGAAGCTAACGCGCCAAGATTGTGTAAAACTGCGTACTGGCGAGCTAGATAGTAAGGTGGAAGTTACCCCTCAACCTAGCGAACCCGAGAAAGCAGAAAAGACCGATAAGACACCAGTAAGCAAAAAGCCTACGGCAAACCAAAAGCCTACCAGCATTTGTGTCATGGTTAATGGCCGTCATGGTTTGGTGTTCGCATCTGGTAAGGATAGCGACAAGCTAACGGTACTGTTTGATGATGGCGAACTTGAGCAAGTGCCAGTTGGTGAAGCTCAATTAGTTGGGTATCGTGTGTAAAGTTCTCGCATGCGAAAACTTTTAAAGCGGGTGGCTAATTAGCTGCCCGTTTTTCGTTAGGACGTAATACCCGCCATCACGGTAGACACCAACCACATAGTGATCGAGTGGCACGTCTTGCCAGCCAAATAGCCCTAGTTCGTCATCGCAATAAGCGACGATATTCACCAGCTTTACCTTTTGGACATGCAGTAGATAGATATTATCTAGCGCCCCTTTAAATGGTCTGTAGATATACTCGCCATCTTTCCTTAAAGCGGGGATCTCATTCCCTGCGACTGAATGGCCATCGGCAACGCCGTCTTCGTTTATGTCGATTAGCCCGTAGTGATAACGATGCCTGATAGTAAACATCCCCTACTCCCAAATGCAAAAACGCCAGATTTGACAATTAAATCTGGCGTTTTTGTGTGTCTATAAAGGTTGTATAGGCAGTATATGCCAAGAACTATTTTATAGCATGCCTCGAAGCGTTTGTAAGTTCGTCCAGTTGCACACTGGACTCGAACATAAAGCCTGTTTGTACCCCCTCGTTTTCCAGCTCTTGATTTACACGCCCAAGAATATCAATAAGCGATGCACCACCGCCGCCAAACATATCCCCGAGCGCTTGGCCTTGGTGAAGCAATTCACTATTGATTGCCTCGGCCATTGCCTTAAATGCCAGTGTCATGCGTTTTGCGCTTCGGTTGTTAGCAGCAATGAATCTCGCCAGCGCTTCGGCCTCGGGATCGTTGTCGCCAAACAAACCGGACTGAGCCAATAGCTCATCGATGTGTTGACCGGAATCTTTGGCCTGTCTTACCAGCTCGGTTGCTTGCACCAGTGAGTCAAGTGCTGACTTAGCGAGGTCAGGTTGTGAGGCGTTAATTTCCACGGCTTCTGCCAGTGTTCCAGACGTGTTTTTATGCACCTCCCCGCTAAGGTATTGCATCTCAACAAACGCGCTTGCTGCGCCGTTTAGCGCGCTCAAAATGTTGCGAATTTCGGGATCGGCTTCCTCGGCTACCAGCTTCACCAACTTCTCGTTTTTGTACGCCTTGGCAAACACGGCATTTTGCATGCGCTCAATCAGTTGCTTGGTTGGTCGGCCATCTTCGGTAAGTAGTCCGGCGGTTGAGTTATCCCCAATTTCAGTTAAGAAACTGTTTATAAATCCTTGGTTAGACTTGGTCAAAAGGTTGCCTGTTTCGCTCGGTTGGAAAAGGGCAATCATGCGGTCATCGATGCGCTCTGCGTCAACCCAAGCCGTCTCGGCGGCGCTCATCTGTTGCAAGTCAGAGAGGTTGGAGTCTCGGGCAAACTTAGCACGGTTAACTTTGGTGACACGTTCTCGAACCAACACTGGCTCGCGCATGCTCTCAACTTTCTCCGGTGATAGGTCGAAGCGCTCCGCATTGTCGATTAGGAACTGGCGGTACTTATCAGCCTTGCCCTCTCGATACGCCTTGATGATAGCGATGGTTCGACCGTTCCCCGACTCCACCACATTGTCTGCACCGACAATAGGTGCGCCGTGGCTAGATAGTCCAGAATCGGTTAATTGTTGTGGACGCAAATCGTTGGCCATCTTTGAGATCTGCAATTTTGAGGATACGCGAGTACGGTCGCGCGGTTGCAGTTCTTGCGGGAAGTTCGGATTGATTCGACCGTCTAAGTCGTTCGATGGAATAAGGTCGCTGGCTTCCACGACTTTAAATCCTGTTTCTACTTCGTCGCCTTTTGCTGTCACAACGTAGCTGGTGCGACCTAGCTTGGGTTTTGGATTGTCTGTTGCGTACAGTTGAACAATCTCGGCTAGGTCATTGATGTTTTTCGCCTCTTTGATTTCGGCGCTAATTGATGTGAGTTGGTTCAATTTGACCGCTCCGGTTGGAGTGGCGAGTTTTCGCATGCGAAAACTTTTGGGACAGGGAAACGGATTAAAGGCTCTTAAGCAATGCGAAAAGCGCCTTGGCGTAGTTTTGACGTTCGCTGGCTGCTAGTGCAAGGTTTAAAGATTGCTTGTAGTAATAGTCTGCTCGGATTTTAGTGAAAACATTCATTGTTTTTTCTCAAGTTCTCTGAAAAGTTCTCGCATGCGAAAATTATATAGAATGTCATGTTTTAAAGTTCTCTCATGCGAAAACTTAAGCGGCCAGTTTGTCAGGATTGTGCTCGAACCATTCAATCGCTTTTTGCTTGATGCTATCTAGCTCCAAGCCCTCTGAGTGAACGTCTCGCATTACATCAACAAACAACGATGGCTTGGCTGTATTAAACTCCCCTGCAAGGAATCTCGCAACCAGTTCGCTTTGTTCAACTGGACGTTCGCCATTGTCGCGTTCATTCTGCTCAATGTGCTTAGTGATGGTCTTGATAGCCTTGTTACGGTCAGCGCGCGACCAGCTACCAAAACCACCATTTTTCTTGGCTGAGCCCGCATCGTTTTTCCAGTCGTCCAAACCGCGCGCAATATGCCCTTTGTAGCCAAACTGGAAGTTTTCGCCATCCTTGTACACAACGTAGTTATCGCCCTTTTCAACCATTTGGTAGTTAGGGAAAAACGCCATTTCGTATTCGTACCAGTTAGGCAGAAGTAGCACTTCATTGAGCTTTTCAATCTTATCGGAGCGGCCTAACTTGGAAAATTCTTCTACCGATATTGGCTCATCCGAACTTGATACCGGTTCCTGCTCAATCTTTTGGTTAGCGCCAGTCAGTTTATTAAGAATTTCCACCAGCTCACGGTTCTTTTTGATGCGTTCACCAATCGATAGCTGGCCACTCTTAAGCTCTTTCAACAAACCCGCAGCATCGCGGTTGAGCGTCATTTTTTCTCTTAAGCTTAACACTTGATTGTCTCCGGTTTAGGCCGCCGAAGTGGCGGCCTTGGTTGTGATTAAATTTGCGCTTGGATCATGCTTGTGATGTTGCTTAGAGCGGCATCCATCAACGCTTCGTTCTCTGCTATTTGGTCGTTAGCTTCGAAGTGGGCGTAAGCCTGTTCTAGTGCGGTTTGGAACTCATCAACCAATTCCGGCGTAGGTTCACCAGTGAAATCTCGGATTTCCTTTAGTTTCTCTACATGTTCCATTTCTTCGTTATTGCCCTCTGTTTCTGATTGAGGCGCCTCACTACTTAGATTGAACGCTTTCACTAATAGCGCTTCCATTTCCGCTGTATCGTCAAATTCACCGATCAAGTTGTTGCCTTGGTATAGCGCGAACTTGTACTCGCCATCTTTAGCGATCGGATAAATGTCAGCGTGGCTTTCATTTAACCATGAACGGGCGATTAGCGGAGCGTACACGCTCGCTGGCACTGAGCCATTTACTGAGTGGATACCTGCCGCAACACTTGGTTGTACCAATGCGCCTTTTTCGTTGTAGTAGGTATCCGCAGATTGCCAGTCCTTAATCGTCTCAAGTTGAACTTTCGCTTTTTCGCTTAAGTCGGTCGCTAGAATGTTGAATAGAACGTCTAGGCTGTAAGTGAGTCCGTCCTCATCTTTCGCATTAATCGACTTCACTCGGCCTGTTGGGAAAGTCACTTCCTGCTTACCAAGTTTTAGCTCTAGGTTGGTAAAGGCTTCTAGCTGCTCAAGTGCTTTCGCTTCTTCTTCATCTAGGCTTTCACGGAATGAGGTAACGTCTAATACGTCATCCTCTGCCTGTTCGCCTTGCTGGTGCATTTCAGTTAGAGACGCGAGCTCTACCACTTTGCGCTCTTTACCAAAATCAAAGTCCACGGTTAGGCGGCCACCAAAGAAATTGCGATCGTGGTAATCGGTCATCGTGTCGCTGTTGTTGTAGTCGTATTGGCCTACATAAGCGTTAACGAACTCGATCAGCTGATCTACTGCTTCGGTATAACGGCTCATACCATGTGGCGCTGGCGAGTTAGGGTTATCAATCTCGAACTGTAGGTAAGCTGGATTGTAGAGCATGACGTTTCTTGGCAAGTCAGTCAGCGTTAGGTCTAGTGTGCCGTAGCGAGGCTTGCGTACTGAGATTTTAACGTCATTACTGATCTTGCCAGCTTTCTTAAGTTGAGCGATAAAGGCGCGGATTCGCTTAGCGATTTCACCCGTATCTCGAATGCCCTCTTTCTCGTAGATTGAGCCAAATGAATATTGAGTTGGGTCTAGCGCGAGAAGTTGTTTTTCTTCTTCGGACGTGCCCTTATTCACTTCATCTGCTGTGTCAGATTCTACGGCGTTCTTAGCACCCAATAGTTCAAGCAGTTTGTTAGCACCGTCAACCGTTAGGTAGCTGCGAGAATTGGTGTTAGCGACAAAGCGTAGCTCTTTACCCTTGCTCGATTTTGCAGAGAAGAAACTGTAGCCAAATGTGTTTTCCATTTGGTTCTCTTGTTCTTCGGTTAGCGCAATGCCGTTAATCTTGCCGTCATCGTCCACCTTGGCCAGTAGCTTGTCGGCGTTCTCGCGTAGTGTTGGGCGCGAGTGAAGCGAACCTGAGCCGTTAATGGCCAGCGTTGAATACAATGATTCAAAGCCGTTGATTGTGGTGAACATAGCCGGACTGACAGGCTCAAGTGGTGCGTTGTATTCAGTCTCTGCAATTTGCTCAAGCGTTTTGCCGTCCTTAAGCATGTTAAAGATTGCAATAGTGCTTTCTTTCACTGCTTGGTCGTTTAGTTGAGTCGCTTTTTGCTGTGCTGCTGCGCCCTCTAGGCCAGTTTCTAGCACCTTGCCTGTGTACGTATCGATAACGCTAAAGTCAGCTTGGCCAATAGTGCCTACTGGTGCGTAGCGCTTCTCGCGTGTCGCCTTGAATTGGCCTTTGTGGTTCAAGTCAGGCAATGCAGCAAGGCTAGGGAAGCCACGGCTTTCGTATTCCGCTTCGATAGCTTTTGTGTACCACAATGGCATGACCGAGTTATGGATAGCGCGCGCCATCTGTTCGTTGTCGATCTGCTCATCGTTATCCAAGTATCTAAAACCATGAATTGCCAGGATGTCTTGGTTGGTAACACTCGCCATTGCGTAGTGCTGAGCAAAGAGCTCATCTGAACTTAGTTCGGATAGGTCAGGGTAGCTACCGTCATCGATCGCCTTAATGAAGCGCTCAACTTTTTGGTAGTCCTCGCCTTGGCCTGCCATTGCTGGAATGACGGTTTCACCTTTTGCCTTGGTGTAAGCTACGTCACCCTCATGGTAAACCGTAGTCGCGCTAAACGCTTTTTCTACGTCATCCAGCGCCAACGCTTCGCCGTTCTCAAACTTCTCGTATAGGTCGCCACGTAGCGCGCGTAGGTCGAACATTTTCGCCGTTGCGCTAAAGAATCCGTCACGGTAGTTCAAGATAGCTTGCAGTAGGTCAGCACGTTTCGCACGGCGGTTAAATGGGATGCGATGAGCCGTTAGGAAATCAGTGATCTCTTTGCGGTTCTTAAACTGCGCTTCCAATGACGCTAGGGTTTCACCTTGTAGTGATTCCACTAGGTGCGCTTGCTCTGAAATGCGCTTAGCTTGGTCATCCACTTTCTCGCCACGTTTTAGCGTTTTACCAGTGCCTAGCGTTAGGTCAGCCAGCATAACTAGACGCTTGCGATCGCTTGGGCTCACTGACTGCATATCCTTAAGTTTGGATAGGGCAGTTTCTTGGAAGCGCATGCGGCCTTGCGTGTGTTCTGCTTGGCGTTGCAATTCAGCATCGCTTTGAACCAGCATTAGGTCTTCGGCAATCTCTTGAATCATTTCCGGTGTCACAAGGTCAATCGATGCGCTCCATAGCTTGTACGCTTTTGGATTTTCCTTGCGGTTCTTCATTTCCGGTTGCTGGCGTAGCTGCTTAGCGAACGCTGCTTTGAAGCCCACTTGTTTTAGGGTATCGAGCGTAGACTGAGGAATTTCATCAACGCCTTTGTCCTCAACCCATTGGTCTAGCGCTTCGGCTGCGATGCGCTCCGCTTCCTCTAGGTCGCCCTCAACCATGCCAAATAGCGGCTCTAGGTCAAAGTTGCTTACTAGCTCTGGTGGCAGTTTTTGGTCATAAGCGATCGCACCGTGGCGAATGCCATTACCAGCGTCAGCGAATTGCTCTTTAACCGATTCTGGATCGAGGTACTTAACCACTTGATGTTGTGGCGGCGTTGTACCCAAGCCATAAGGGCGTAGACGTAGGCCATACCAGAATAGGTTATCCGTGGTTTCGTCTTTGTCTTGGTCGTTCGCGTTTGGCTCGTCGTTCTCAATTGGTTGTGGTTCTTCATTGCTGTCATCGGTATCTTGAAGCAACTTAGATTCGCGATCGTAGTCAGCCAGAATAAGTGATTTAGCAGCTTCCCAACCTTGTAGATCGTCGCCACCAGCAAGCGGTGAACCCTCGCCGTAAGTGACAGCCAAGGTTTGGTTATCGCGCGCGTGGATCATGTACTGGCCAAAGCTATCATCGTCGTTCGCGTCAGGCGATTCGAAGTAGACAAACGGCTCACTATCTTCGCCTTTATCCATCTTCCAGCCCTTAGCAATGGTCTTGCGACCAATAAGAGCCAATAGCCATTCTTTGCGCTCGATATTTGCTTTTCGTTCCCGTTCTTCGTCTGACAACTGAGGAAAATCGTTTTCAATTGAATCACGGATGTATTCTTTAGCCTCGGCAAGCTCTGATACCGTCATAGCACCTTTATCGAGGTCATAAATCACATCATTGATGTACGACTCTGAATAAGTGCTAGGAACGTTTTGATTTGCTGCACCTGCAAACTCTAATGAGTCTTTAAACTCTTGGCTTAGCTGCTTAACAAAGGCATCGAGATCGCCATTGAAAGCACGGTTAATGATGAAGTCGCGCTTCTCTTGCTTAGTCCATGAAGCGTCCCATTGCTCGATCACTTGAGACGAACTACCACCAGCGTTTACATTTTTCGTTGCTGTATTTGCTGCTGGCTTGATAGCAGCAAGCTGTTTGCGTAGTTCTTCTTGGATTTCGTTTTGCGTAGCGATCTGAGATTCTAAGCGCTTCTCTTTCTTGGCCAGTTCACCGAGCTTTTGTTCCAAGTCGGTAGCTTCTTCACCTAGTTGAGCGGCTTGCTCATCGAGCTCTTGTGCCTTTTGTTGCGCTTCTTCCAATGCTTTCTTGTCAGCGTCTTTCTTCGCCTTAGCGGCTACAAACTTCTCGCTGTTGTTTTCAAGCAATTGCGCCAGCTTGTTGGTCACTTCCTTAAGGGACAAATCCATGTTGCCCTTTGGCGCGACTACGTGAGTAATATCGCGTGAGTTCATTAGGAAGCGGAACGCAATTAGCGTGTCGTCTGGATTGATTTTTAGCGGATCGTTATCCGGCGCATGGAACGCAATAGAAATGCTCTGGCCATCCGAAAATGGGATTTTCACCATTTGGACAGCAACCGCACCAGACTTGCGCGGTTTGCCTACTTCTACGGCCTCTACCGATAGAGTAGGGGTTTTACGTTCCAAGTGCTTACCGAATTGCTGAGCACGAAATTGAAGCCTTGAGGCTTTCGATTTGAACGCCTCTAACATCATTTGTGGCACAGGCTTGCACTGATACAAGTAGGTGTTCTCCAAATCCTCAAGTGACAATGCCTCTAGGATTTGATCGGCGTTTTTACCTTGCAGCACCGCTTCAATCTGCTCCGGCGTGAGCTTCTTGGCCAGATGGTCGATGCGATCCACAATCTTGATTTGATTTTGACTGGTAAACATCATGACTTTGCAGCCTCTAATTGTGCTTCAAGTTCTTTGGTTTCTTGCTTCTCTTGCTCTAATGCAGTTTCGAGATCTGTTATGCGGCGTTGTTCTTCTTCCAACTTGGTGCGAACGCTGTCCCGAGCGGCTAGGGCATTGGTGTAATTGGATTGAGCGATCTGTTCAGCCGCTTTGGCTTCTTCAAGTCGCTTAGCAATAGAACGTGTAGCTGGTTGAATGTCTGAGGTGTCTTTAACGGCTTTAGCCGCTTTACGTGCAACTTGCTTGTCAAACTTGCTTTGGTTGCGCTTCATGAGGCGAACCATTTCACGCGCAAGCTCGCGCTCGTTTTTCACGCTAGGGATAGGCTGTTTAGTGCTGTTGAGTGTCATTTGGAAAATATCACCCTCATCACCAATAAACAGCGTCATTGACTGGCCATTATCAAAGAATAACTTGGCGCGTTTAACTGTCTCGCCGTCTCGTCTCGTTCTCTTGTTCGAGGCTTCTACGTCTGTAACAGTCGCACCAGCTTGTTTTAACGCAGTGATCAGACTCTTAAGGCCGCGTTCGGTCACGTTGTCAAAATCGACCACCATATAGTTATGTGACTGGTCTAGTGCAAACTTACTGTTGTTACGCAATTTCAAATTCCTCTGAATATGTCGTACAGGTAGGAAAGATTTTGTATAGCGGATTAATGAGGGAACAGGAGCGCTCAATCTTAACGTCCAGAATCCACTCGCCATGCAGCTTTTCCCCTGCTTCGAGTTCGAGTAACTTGCGATCGAACGTCAGGTATTCGCTGTTATTTCCGGCGTGTGAAAAGTCGAGCTTACGTGTGCGAGTAATGACTGCTTTTGGTCGTTTTTTACTGCGCAACGAATAGGTTAAAGTCCCACTCGTTATGGCTCGCTGAGATTGATAACCAAGAACGAATCGAATCACATCGGGATCGTCCATCTGGTTTGCATGCAGTATTCTTACTGCGTTTCGTTTAAGCAAAAATCGGTCAGCAATGGCTAGGCCAATCACTGCAAATTCCATCATTTGCTTTGCCCTCCGGTATTAAAAAATCTCGCTAACGTTTGGCTAGTCAGCTTGCGGATAAAGTTGATCGAGTCTGCTCCGTTGTTCGACGCAATGAGGACAAGCGCGCTGGTGTAACCAGCCTCCACACCCTCGCTTTCACACAAGTAAGCGACTATCAAACCGACCACCAACGCCAGCGTTAGCTCGGTTAAAAAATCAAGGAATCCACCAGCCAAACGTTGCTCGCGTATGCCTTGGAGATATGACCCAACACCACTGAGGACAGATAGAGCCAGTACGCTAATCGCAAAGCTCTCACCAACAACTGACACTGGCATTAAATCCCCCTTTTATATGTTACCTAGTGAGTGTATTCGGAATGATGGCTTTTGCTCAATAGACGGGCGTTACTTACTTTTGAATAGGTATTAAATAGGGCTAGTTTGCAGAAAAAAGTTAGATTTCAAGAGTCTATATAAAAAAGAAGCCTCTCGCCCAAAAGGTGGGCGAGAGGCAAATTCAAGCGTTTTGTTGCGCGGCAACGCAAACAAAACTTACAACGAGGATAGTCGAGTCGAATCGATGTTTGACAAGGCAGATTATATAAATATTGGCTTTCGCATCAATATGCGCCAATGTTTTCGCATGCGAAAACATTAGGGAATGACATGTTTTAAAGTTCTCGCATGCGAAAACTTTGCAAAAAAGGGACAGCATCGTGTCCCTTAGATTGATGGTTATGGCTTGATGTAGCGGATAGAGAAATGCGAACCCTTAACCGCCGTCGACGCGCCCCTGTCTAGGAACTGAATTAAATCGCCGCGATTTAGCTTCCCAACCCATCGACAAGTGATCGTGGATGCACAATAGTCGTTAGACAAGCTCTCTGACTCTGAAATGATAACGCCGTTCTTAGTAATGGCTGAGTAAACAAGCGAGTCATTCACGGCATTGCGTCGTCGTATCGGAGTCCATTGAATGTCGTAATAACCTGCAACACGAATATCAAACCCTGACACCGGAGTATTGTATGCAACCAAATCAAACGGATCGAGATAATGGCCTATCCAATCCTTGTATTCCCATGTGGTTGAGCCAATTGTGATATTTCCCGCCCTTAACTGTCCTCCGCTACCAACAACAGACTCACCGCTACGGTTCAAAGAAGCAACTTTAGAGTCTACGTAATCCTTGCGCGCTAATGAGTGACCCGCCGAGCTTTGAGGCGCACCCGCATATACGTTGCCACTATATACCTCGACATACTTGCTTCTACGGTTAGTGTATAATCTAATCCGACCATCAGAGTTAGTAAGAATCTGAATACCAGCACGAATGTTAGTTCCATCGTAGTAAGAGGCAAAAGCCCAATGAGCACCTACACTGTCTGGCACATTAACACTGTAAGCAGCATAACCGTTACCACCCCAAGTACCATCATAGAAGTTAGGAGCTACACGAGCTGCCTTTGCTTTGGAATGCCAAGAACCAGAAGTAAACTGTCCATCAGTACGAACCAATGAGCTACCGAAAAAGACACCAGAACCAAATGTTCCTAAGTCATTGATGCGAAGCCAAGAACCATCTGTAGCTCTAACTCCTGTCTTACCACCAAAATCCAAGGTTTGGTTCAAATTTATATTTAGACCCGAAGAAGCTACGATGGGATTGTAGAAATAGAAACCACTCGTTGCCTCCGTTTGGATGTGGCACCAAGAAGAATTACGAGAACCAATCCAAGTTTTCTTTGTAGAGTAATCAAGTTCTAAACCCTTTCCGTCAATAGAGTTAATTGCCCCTAAGTCTTTATTGTAAGACGTATAGCTAGTGACCATTCGCCCTTTAACAATACCCGATGGCTCAGTCGCACCTTTGTTGCTAACGTAAGGAGTAATTGTGTGACTACACATGTATCGAATTAGGATGTTCGTGCTGTAGGCACTACGTGTTTTCACATAGATTGCGTAATTGTCACCCGATGTATTCACCCAGCCAAACTCACTAAATGGCAAGCCGCTAGGATGGTCTGTGATCACTTGGCCATTTAGGCCTTTAGGGTTGTTATTACTGGCTCGCAGAATCATTTGATGTCGTGATGATTGATAATGCAGATTGACGTTAAAGCCAGCACCACCAAAGAACTCAATAACCGCAGTAGAGCTTGATTGAGGCATCGTTACATTGGCAACCAAACACCAAGAGTTGTCACTACCTAAAGAGGTGCGCACAACCTCTGTGCGGTTGAATGCCTCTGTGACAACTTTTTGTCCTTGAACTTCGATAGGGACGGTGGAATGAAGTTTGGAGCGAGTCAGGTCTAACTTAGCATCCCCTCCATTGTGAGCGCCACCAACCCCTATTTGAACATAAGCATCAGATGAATTAGAGCCGTTAGTAAAGTAAACAGCACGGCGATTACCAATCACTCCATAGCCATCCAGCTTAACTTGCTCGCTCGCGGGAACGCTATTCCCTGAGCGCGTACCTTGCACTTCAACACTACGGTTAGAAGAAACCGACTCTGTTGCGTTCATTGAGCCGTATAGTGTTGATTGGCCACCTTTGCGGATCTTTAATCGACTGGAAATACCACTCTCTACAATCTCAAAGGTGCCATCGGTTTTCGTTTCAATATGAAAGCGCTTATCTGCATGACCTAAATGCAATTGAGAGACATTGGAACTACCCTCATCAATGGTTAGGCCACCAGTCAGTGTACCACCAGACTGTTTTAGGTAGCGGCCATCGGCTTGCGCTTGTGTCATTTTCGATGCCGCAAGGTCATACGCTTTCTTAACGGCACCTGCTGCCGCAAATTTCACATCACTGGTATCATTAATCGCCGCTGTGAATGCGTAGTTAGGCACGTTGGATAAGCCAACTTGAGCTTTTGTCACCTTGTGTGGGTTTGATGTGTCGGATTTGTGTTGAGCGATATTGGTTGTAATGGCCGCTACCGCATCTTCTTGATCCATTAACGCATCACCTAGCTCTTTGATTGTGTCTAGCGCTTCTGCTGGCGCACCACCAATCAAAGTGCTGATACGTTCGTCGGTGTGCTTGTTCGCGTTTGTCTCTGCTTGCTCTGCGCGGTCATAAGCTGCGTTACCGCGATTTAAACCATCAACGCCTTTGTCGTATGCCTGTTTAACAGCACCAGCGGTCGCCAGTTTACTGTTGGACGTGTCTGATACCGAGCTGGTGGCTGGATAGTTTGGTACGTTGCTTAAGCCTACTTGTGCCTTTGTGACTCCGTGCGGGTTCGTTTTATTGCTAGCGTGCTCATCCACTTTTGTCGTGATTTCTTCACGCAATTTTCGAGCTGGACTACCACCAACTTGAGTCAATTTTTTTAATGCCATTCAGAAATATGCCTTTCTCAATTCATTGACCAGCAACTCCGACAAAGCGCCGGAGCACATCGTTAATGGGGAAGTAGGAAAGGAAAGGTCATGTTTACTTGAAGCCAATAACCGTCACGATGTCGCCAGCTTGTAGCTGTTCACCGAACGTGATTGTGTTACCAGATAGACTCCATACACCTGCGTTCTGCATTACGCCGCACACACTTAGAACAAGGATTGCTGATACTGTACCCGCTGGCAGAGTGACCGTAGTTGATGCAGCTTCGACAGTAATATCCACCGTTCGGATCGCGTCTTTGATGGAAGCGCCTAGACTATCTTTGGTTGCATATTTACCGTCAGATTCCGCTTTGGTGTATGACGCGCCGCTAGCAGCTAGACCGCTACGTGCTTGTGAAATGATTTGTGATTTAGTGGTGTTCTCAAGCTTTGCTGCGTTAACGGCAGTTGCGTCAGCGTCTAGCGCGCCCACGTCTTCAGCTGTGAGCTCGACGTTTGCGCTTAGCGCGTGACCGTTGATGGTACGAGTCTTTGGCACTGCATTAACAACACGAGAGTCATTACCCTGCATAACCGTGCCAGCGCTAGTGCCGAAGTTTTTGTTAAATGCTGTATTTTTGCTAAACGCTGGTTCAGCACCTACGTCTGTAGCTTCAAGCACTACGTTACCGCGCTGGCCGTTAACAGATGAAACCGCATCTGTTGGCGTTAACAGCTCTTGCCAGTTCGCTAGTGTGCTTGCTGGTTGGCGCATAAGAACGAATGATTTACGCAGATCCGAACGGATTGCCATATCACCCTCTTGCGCTGTAAGAGCAAGCATTTCCGCTTCTGATTTAACAGGGAACGTTTCTTTGATTGCGATAGCTGGCAATTGGCCTTGTGGGATCTTACCTGTGCTATCTAGCGTAGCCACGCCCTCTGCAACGCCTTTCTTGTTATTAGGGATGTAGTCGTGAGTGTGGCTTGCTGGTGCTGCGCCCACATCTGAGTGAGTCAGAGTCACATCGCCCGTTAGTGGTTTGTTATTGATAGTGCGAGAAGTTGGGACAAGGTTCGAACGCGCTTCACTGACAACTTGTGCCTTGGTTTTGCCCTCAAGTTTTGATGAGTCTGTTGCGCGAGCACCCGCTGGTAATGCACCAACGTCTTGAGCTGAAAGATCAGAAACGAGACGGTTAATGCGAGTTAATTTGTTTTGTGTAGCCATAAAAGATCCAATTTTCGTTGTTAGTAAAAAGGGCATTTATGGGGAATAGGTTTTGGGGGAATGTAGAAACTGATTAGCCGACCAAGGTGATCTCCGTTCCTGCTGCAATTTCGTCAACAAACTGGATAACACCAGTGTCCGGCACAATGGTGTAAGCAATATCTTTTGATTGCTGTACACCTTGTAGGAACACAAGCTTAATCGCGCGCTCTGCAAATGCTGGCGGGATAGCGAATGTGTTCGAGGTATTAGGGAAGTGGCTATGGAATACTTCCATAGGCGAGCCAGTAGCGCCGCTGTTGATGATAGATTCAAGGTTATCGATGTGCTCTTGAAGCTCTGCAATGATGGAGCTTGAGCTTAATGATGGAACACCAAGAGTAATCACCACTTCATCACCCGTTTCAAGTGGTTCGGCTACTTCAACTTCGTTAGTGTCTTTTAGAAACTGCCAAGCACTATCTTTGGTTTGCACGATACCTTGGATAGACAATGAATCTACTTCTGGCACCTCGTAAGGCAATGCGATTTTTGTTTCACCACCAGACGCAATGTATGGCCAATGCTCAACCGATTTGTTGTAGGCGGCAACGGCTTTACCGTGGACTAGCTTGATTGCTCTCGCTGTAGCATACAGCTGATCGTTATCTACGTTTATCTCACTGGTTGCGTCCCAGTTGTTTACCAAGCCAAGGCCAACTTGCGCCTTGGTTACGTGGTGCGGGTTTTCACGGTCAGCGTAGTGCGCATCGGCTTCGGCGCGCATCGCATATTGCTTATGTGGGTCGGGATGTGAAACGTGGCCTTGTAGGTCATAACCGCCTTGTTCACGATCATCAAAATTAAGGTGTTCACTTTTGAGTTGGCTAACGCCATCTGGCACGGTAGCACGACACAAAATCAAATGATGTTCTTCTACCGCCTCCTGCGGAAGCACCTTAACTTGTGATGCTTCAATCTCTGACGCTAAATCGACTTGCTTTGTCTTTACGCCGAACTTATAGAACGCCTCAAGCACCACATAAGAAGTCGCCCCAACCGGAATTTCCACATCAATATCGTGTTGCTGGCGAACGGTTAGGATGTAGTCGTCACGCTCAACCAATGCCACGCCAAATTGTTCACCACTGCTCACACGCAGTTTCATTCCACCAGCCGGAGCACATTCAAACCCACGGAAAATACCAGCGCGAACGATGCCGTAGAATTTGCGGTTTAGACTGTTACTAGCCAGTGGTTCTAGGTACTGTGTATCGGTGATAAACGGTAGCGCTTGCCAGTCCGTTAGCAGTGGTGGAATGATGATCGTTTCTTCGAAGTTTGGGCGACTCATTAGGCACCAACCTGCGCCACTTGAGCGCTATCCGTGCGAGCCGTGTTAATCACGATTTCTATCGATAGACCACGGTCAGAGTAGATCCAAACTGGTTGAGTGACAGCTACTAGAATTAGGCCGCCGCTCGCATCTTTCACGCCCACGCAAGAGAACTGGTATTGTTCATCTTCTGCTAGCGTACCCGCTGGCAAGTTTGCCGTTATCACGATATTGCCGTTCACATAGGCGTAGTTCGCCTTAGAGCGGTAAAACACGTTTTCAACGGTTGTCTTATCCAGTGGGATAGGCATGCAGCTAGGCTTGCCCTCAATTTCTTGGATAAGGTCAAAACCCCATTCAAGATCGCCAAATTGGAAATAAGGCTCAGTACCATTGGTAGGCAACGACGACAAGGCGCGTTCGTCGTAATAACGGTTAAGCAGTTCACACTGCGATAGGACTACTTTTTGTGTAAGCACCTTTACGACCTCGTATAAGTCGTGGCGCTTTAATGGGACGGGGAATAGGAATAGGGTTAATAGTACCGTCTATCAATGGAGATCGCATCTAAGGGGATCGCATCCATTCTAGGTGTACCATACATAGGGCTAACAGGGCGTTCTTCCTGTGTCGTCGTTCCAGTCTGAACAAAATCCTGTTTATAGCTCGGTGTTGATTCTATATCGGTCGTGGTCTGTTTTCCAACCGTAACATGGTCAGAATAGTTAGGTATTTCCACCATATCCATGACTTCAAATTCAATAGAATACAATTGGCCATCTAAAACAATACGTAATGGGATAAGAGGATGCACCACTCGCTTAATCTTTGCTTCGAATGCTCGAATGGCTTCCTCGGTAATACCATCCTCACCTGCAATGTCGTTCAAAGGGATGCGAATAGCGCCGCGACTGGTCAGGAAAAAGTCGCTCGGGTTTAATCCGTTTTGCAGCTCTAACTCTGACTCGGGAACTAAGAACATGCCGTATGGGAATCGGTCTTGATCTACTGGCGCGTAGATTCGTTCCCACTTAACACGTAGCCCTTTAAATTCACGCGCGAGCGTTGAGATAAGTGGGTAAATGGTCTTTTTAAAGTGTATTTCGTCCTTACGCTGCATCACAACGTGTGGCAAGTCCTCATCGGCCACTTCGCCTAGTGGGAAGATTTTTCGCAGCTCTTTAATGTCTTCTAGCAGCGATTCTTTGTCCATTTCGTACAGTGAAGAACGCGCTTTAAGCTTTTCAATGTATGACTCTACGTGCGCTTCAATTGACTCTGCGATCGCGCTTGCTAAATCTACCCAAGCGGTTTCCTTTTGACGCGCCTTGGTTAGCTGGCCAGATAGCCATTTTCCAAAGTCTCCAAATGCCATGTTTTTTCCTTATTGGTGTGAAAGTTTTCGCATGCGAAAACATCCGTGTTTTTCATGCTCCGTGCGAAAAAGTTCTCGCATGCGAAAACTTCTATGAGTAATCGAAGTTAAGTTGAATGGTTGACGCACTCACGTCTAAATAGTGGTAAGTATCAATAGGGATGCGGTCAAGAATCCCAACAACATCAACCTCAAACTCTTTAATACCCAAAGTTACGTTGAGCTCTTGGATGGCGTCCCAAATTTGGTTTTTGGTAATGCGGTCATTGCGACTTGTCTGTTTGCCAAATTTCTCATTTAACGCATCGGCTAGTACCTTTGTCGCCCATTCTGGATTTGAGCTTGGATAAAGCTTGCCAGTAATCGCTACAGTGAAAGGCTCGTCTTTACGTTCCACCATTTCATAGCGTTCGTTGTAGCCCTCACGGCCAGCGAATAGTTCTTGTATTTCCTTATACAAAATCTCGTCGGGCTTATCGGCAGAATACGCGCAAATGAAAATGGTATTGATGTTACGAACGTCAGGTTTTCCAGTGAGTTTTTCCTGATCTGCTTCGCCCCAAATGGACAACCAAGTAACACCCGAAACATTACGCTTAACAAAGGTCATGTAATCCGAGTCCCACGCAATCTGCTCGTCATAGATTGGCGAGTAAAGGGCGTTGTTTCGGATCGATTCAATGTCTTCTGGCTCAGCACCGCCGATAATGCTGGTGGACGTTTTGATTGAGAGCTGGTCTTTATAGGCGCTTTGAATCCCTATATCGATAAGCTCTAAAGGCTGCGTATCGAGTAGGGTAGTTACACCATTAGTCAGCCATAGCTCAAACTCAATTACATCACCTGTCGCTGGCGCGCGACCGTTATTATTGTTACCAAAGCGAACGCCTAGCTGGTCGGTTGGCTTATAATATTCCATGTAGGCTTTGGATTTGCCGTCCGTATTGCGAAACTTAAAAACGTGCGTCCATTGCTCGCCGTTCACGCGCACGATGATGTTATGAATACGCTTAGTCAGCTCCTGAGGGAACGCCACGGCCAACCAGTTCTGTCCCTCATCGACCGTGTAGGTCATTTTGGACACTTCGAACTGTTGCACCTCTACTGCGGCGCTTTCTTGCGGCATCAAATCAATGGCTTCCATTAGCGTATAGCGCAATTGATTGTCGGCAACGCATTGGCTGTATTTCGGCAAGGTTACGCGCTTTGTTCCGGTATTGGTCACTAGCGCACGGCCTTTCGATGGTGCTGCTTTTCGACCTACATAGCCCTCAGTTTCAGCACCCGCCAAAATGGAGGTGCGTTTAGTGGCTAGCGTCAAATAAGATTCTTGCAATGCACGGCTACTGATTGCTGCCATACGTTCAACAATCTTGGCCACAAATAAGCAAAGGTAGTCAACGAACTGCGAACCAATATGACGTGACCACCAGCTTGAACCAGCGATCGACTCGTTAAAGGTCTTTTTGACTTCTTCTAACTTACTCAAAACGTAATACCTCTCTCCAACGTTTGACCGTTCACAACGATCGTCAATTTGTAGGCATCGATACCGTTCACGCTTGGCTCTACGGCAATGCCTTGAACCACCGCGTCTTTCACGTCAATTGGGAGGGTTAATAGGATTGAGTTTTCGATAGCTGCTGCTGTGGTTTCGTTTATTGGTTCATGCTTGTATGCCCCTAATCTGTTGCCCCATTTTGGAGCGCCCCAAACTTGGCCTTGAGGTGTATCGAGCCATTCAGAGACGCGCGCAACGATCGCGTGTTTCTCATCGGCTACTTTTACACCGTCAATATCGACCCGTAGTAAGTAATCAATTTCTTGGCTCATCTATCACTCCATATCAGCGCTTTGACGCTGTAACGAACGGTCATCAAAGTTGAGAGGAATAGAGCCACTAGCCTTAGTGGATGAGGCTGGCTTGTCTTTGCTTGAGCTGCCGTTAGGCGCTGCAAAGATAGTGGTTGGTTTGTTGTTATCACTGCCGCTAACCGCGCGCCCAATGGCATCTAGTGAATGCTTGCTAAGTTCCACGGTTTGAGGCTTACCGCTCTCTTTGAGGTCTTTCATTGCTGCCTGTGCTTGCAGCTCGCTAACTCGCTCATTGCGTTGGATGGATGATTGAGTCGCAACCGTCTTATTCGAGGTGTTTTCGGTATCCACTTTCACCACGGATTGAGCATCCGTTTTCTGGTTACTTAGCTCGGTATTGATGGATGATTCATGGCTGGCAGTGGTCACGCTGTTGGTTTGCGTGTTGTTTGCAGCCTTGGTTAGTGCAGCTACGGCCTCGGCTTCTTTACGGCGTTTGATCTCCGCATCGACAGCGGCCACTTGTTCGGCTTTCTTATCTGGCGAGTAAACTTGGCCAAGCTCGGGATGTTCGACCATACCGGACATATCCATGCCCGTTTCATTAGCCACTTGCACACGTTTGTCCTGGCTAATGCGTTTTTCTCTTTTTACAGCTAAGTAAGCTTCTTTGTAGCTAATGTCTTGCTCGCTGGCCTTTTGCGATACCTCTTGAGAGGTCACTTGAGTTGAGTTTTTCGCATCAAGTTCGCGCATGGTTTTCTCGTCGCCGGACACTTTAGCTGTGTGGTAGGCTTCGGCGCTCTTAAGGTGTTCTTCTTTCTCCGGTTGAGCTTTCTCAGCCTTAGAATCCTTAGCCTCTTTGTCGTCCTCAACCTCACCGCCAAATAGCTTGTAAATGCCTTTGGCCATATCGCCAGAATCAAAGGTTAATGCTTCCTTAGCGCCATCAAAACCGAACGCCCCAAGCGCCGAACCAAGCAAACCAGCACCGCCACTGACTAGGCCACCCAAATCGAGCACGTTCGCCAATGCCATTGAGCTTTTCTGGCCAGTTGTCGCCTCTTGGCCATCTTTGAGGTTGAACGTCTCTTTCTGCTTGTCTTGGTCTGTAAATCCGCTAAACGCTTCGTAGGCCATTAAAGCCGGAGAAAGGAAAGGAATTGCCTTGCCAGCAACAGAGCCGATTTTAGACATACCTTTAAAGGCGGCACCCGCCATCGATACGCCCTTGTTGGCCACGTTTGAGGCTTTGCTGCCAATGCCTGACATTACCGATTTGATACGGCCACGTTTGCCACCCGCTTTACGGCCAGCACGTCCACCAGCACGGCGGCGTTCAAACATATCGCCAGCTAGGTCTAATAGACCGCCTTGACCATCGTTCGCCGCTGCTTTGGTTGCCGAAATCAGATCATCGAGCTTATCTAGTACATCATCGAATTGGCGTTCACGATCAGCACTCGATTCATGGAGCACTTCAAGCATGTTTGCTCGGTAGCTCTGTTCTTTGGTGCTTTTGATCTCACTAGCTGTGCTTATCCGGCTAGAATCACTCCCAACAAGATTGACAGGCACGTTACCCCTAGCACCATCACGGTTAGGTCGATCACTAGACGTAATTTGCGTTGAATGGCTTGTCTCGAACGAATCTTTTGTCGCTGATAATTGTTCATGGCTAACTGTCTCTATGGCTGTGACGGCCTGACTGTCTGCCTCTGGCGCTTGCTTGCCTCGGGTAAAGAGTCGGCCTAGTTTCGATTCTTTTAGCTTGTTCTTGGTTGAGGTGGCTTTTTCGGTCACATCATCCAATGCTTCTTTAGCGTCTTGCCCTAAGTGATAAAGCTCTTTAGCGGAGTAGAAGAACGAACCACCAGCCGCAGCGCCAGCCGCATCGGTCGCGTCGTTTTCTTCCTGTAGGAACTCTTTCACGTTATTGATGGCCAGTTGCTTAAGGCTGGTGGCCACCTTGGCAAAAACGTTCTGGCTTTCCTTTTCCGTGTCGGTTTGCTTTTCAATTTGGCGCTCTAATGCGGTTTGCTGTGCGTTCTTGTAAGCCGATTGCTCTTGCTTACTCGCATAGCGACCATCGGAGCGTCGAAGCTTGCCGTTAGCGTCTTCCCAATAGCCCTCAAACTCTGCCAATGCGTCAGAGACAGCCTTTTCTAACTTCTCTGGCACATCATCAAGGATTGAGGTATCCAAACGTTCAGAATTGAATTCTGGCGCTTCTACATTCACGACAACGGGCGCTTGTTTTTCTGACTCGCGCGCGTCCTCGCTTTTCAGCGTGTCAGCAATCGACTTTACGCCACTTACAGAGCTGCTTTGCTCGATCGCTTTGGCGTCCGGCTTGGCTTGTGTTTCTGCTGGCTGACTAGGCGCAAATGACAACTCAATTTCACCTGTACGCTTGGTCTTGGTTGCACTTGGTTTAGGTGTGCCGCTTGATTGTTGTTTTAATCCTTTTTGTGGATTAATGCGCGGAATAGTAGAGACGTTAAGAGAGGCATTGGAAACGCCCTTAGTTACCGCCTTTTCGATGCCCTTTGTATCCACTGCAAGGACGGCCTTTTGTTGGCTCGTTGGTAGAGTCTTGCCATCGAGTTTGCGACTAATCTCAGATAGCACGGTCAGCTCTTTGTCACTGGCTCGCTTCACTGCATCAACAACCAGTGAAAGATCAACCTCTTGTTGGTTTCTGTCCATTTTTCACCTTGTCTTGGAGCGCTTTATCTAGGCTTATGGCCATCGTTTGAGGTGTTTTGAATACCGCATCGATAGGCTGGCCACCGTAGATCGTTAAGTTCTCAATCAGTACGTTCCAACCAACGTAATCAAAACGTTGTAATGAAGTCGTTATTCCGAAAGGGTAAGAGCAACGTTCGAGTTGCTTCACCTCCTTGCTCGATAACTTTCTGGCACTGCGGAATGGTGGCGACTAGGTAGTAACGCCCCTCGTCGTACTTGGTGAGCAATCCGTGACGCGCATTGCGTAGACACTTTTCAACCTTGGCAAAGGCCACACGAAATTCCGTATTGAGGTACATCGATTTCAATAGGTCGATTTTCCACACTAGGGCATCGTCTTGGTCTTTGGGTTGATCTTCGAACGTTAGGCAGTAGGCCAGCTCAGTGAGCGCCATGTGATTCGCTTGCTGCTTCCATTCAGCGCTGTCCGGTTCGTACTGGTCGCGCTCATTGCGAATGTTCTCAAGTTGCTCCGCTTCGTAACCGGTTAGTGGTTTCACGTTCGCTAGGTATGACTTGCCTTTCACGCTTAAGGTGATCTCTTGTTTTGGCAATCCATTGAGCGCTTTGGCCGATTCCATTAGCTCGCCCATATTGAGGTCGAGATAGTGAGTTTCTTTGCAGTGCTCGCACTCATAGCTAAAGGGAATAGTGCCTAGCTCGCTGGTGGACATAAAAATCCACCACAATGCTGCGCGGCGATCTTCACCAGTCCATAGGCCGCTATCACTCATAGGGCGCTTGCTGGTGTCTTGCATGTGGTTCAGATAGCGAGTTGTGTTGGCTTCCTCTTGGTACTCGTTGAGGTCGCAGAACAATAGAGCGTCTTCCACGGTTGGGACTCGAAACTCAATCACTTCTGAAATGTTACTTGGTAGTGGAAATGATGGAATGTGCATTACAGTACCTTGTTACCTACAGACATAAATTTTTGGAGAATGAGCGGGAATGACTGGATCTGGTTGCCGTTTTCGCGTGAAAACATCACGTTGCCAATCTTGGTAGGAAAGACTCGATAGCTCTTATAGAGTGACTTTTTACCGTCCTCATTGAGCGTGAATATGTTGATTTTGAACACGTACTCTTTGGGGATGTTGAGTGTGCCGTCTTGGTTTCTGACTTTCTTTATTCGGCTTTCAAACCATTTAGAAACAGTCAGGTTTTGGTCATCACGAACCGTTAGCGTGATTTCGCCAACACTGCTGTATGTAGGCAGCGCAATCGAGCCCGAACCGACTTGGAATGAATCTGCATCGATAGAGCCAGCACCAAAATCAATATCCTTTACGTAAATATCAAAGTCCGTTGGCGCGTCCGGCGAGTCGATTTCTACCGCCCATTGCCAGCCTTGTAGCCACGGTTTATTCATAAAGTTATTGGTCGCGCGTTTGGCGAGCTGCATGTATGGATTCATGGCGGCCTCGCTTAGAGCAACGATACTGGTGGAACAATGGCACGGTTCGCGCGCATTGAGTTTTCAATCTCGGCTTTACGTGCGGCTAGGTCAGGTTCGGCAGCAATATCGGTCACATCCAACTTGCCAGCGATGGCAATACGGCGTTGACGCTCTGCGTTCGGGATAGTGATCAGCAATTCCAGATAGTCGCCAAGTAAGCTAATGCACGGCGTTGGAAGCTGGAACGAATCAAACGGCTCATTGAGTACGTTTTGCATGTACATCAATGTCAGTGGGAATGTTTCTGCGCCCGTTAATTTCAGTTCAAGAACGTTGCCCCAAACTTCGCTACGCACATAACGGCCACGGTCATCTTTGACCACCAGCCTTGCAGCAAAGTCGGACGGTAATTCAAACTGATTGTTATCGGCTAAGTCGCTTTGTTGGATGCGAGTTTTAGTGGTAAATCCGGCAATCTCTTGGTACTTGGCCAGCGCTTTACGCAATAGGCTTAACAGCGCCTTTTCGTCGTCGTGGAGCAAGATAGGGAATCTCGCTTTCACGTCTTCGAGTAGTTCAATCGGTGTCATGGCCGCTCCGGTAGTGGCGGCGCATTTTGAGATAGGGGATAGGCTTGGTGAATATTAACTCAAACCAATAGGGTAAGCGATTTAAACTTTGTTATTGTCGATGGACAAAAAAGACCGAAACTCACTTTTGGACAGAAATGTTTTATATGGTTTACTAATTTAGTAAACCATAGATTACCTAAAGTATGGCAAAATTTATTGTGCAATATTGATAGTGCAGACGACTCGCTTTCTCAGCTTATTTCCATGAGTTAGCTCATACCTATTTTCAATCGTCAACAAACTGTAATGAAAGCATGATAAATGTCGAATTTAGTAATCCTAAACATTTACAGGGCAATTGATGAAAATATTATTTGTGTGCAAACATAATGCAAGCAGAAGCATTTTGGCTGAAGCAATTGCAAAAAAATACCTGCCTGAAAATTTCCAAATCGCAAGTGGCGGTAGCCATCCTAAGGGTCAGATCAATCCTCGTATTGCACAATACCTTGAAATGCATGGCTTTGATGCCTCTGAGTTTCACAGTACGTCATGGGAAGAAAGGCTGAGCTTCCATCCAGATCTAATAGTTACTGTGTGTGACACAATGCACAATGAAACTTGCCCAAACTGGTTATCTGCTGGTATTCGTGTTGCTTGGGATCTTGAGCCATTGCCTAATGATGAAGCTTCAGTCTCCGAATTTAACAAGCAGTGCGATAAAGTATACTTCTCTCTAAAACGAAGAATTGAAGCTCTTGCAAACATCGATTTTCAAAATCTCGATTCTGAAGAAATAAAACAGCATGTGCTTGATCTGAAATCAATGTAGATAAGTGTATACGTAACGAACTGATACTACTTCATTAAAGCTTTTTACAACTCTCGCTTATTCGATGACTTGATGTTAAAAAATAATGCCAGCTACGATTGCTGGCATTGGTAAATAAACCTGCTGAATTTTACTTATTGCTGAGCCAGTTTTTGATTTTCACCTGTTGGCAACCAAAACGAAATGATGGTGGTTAGTGCCAAGAAGGCAAAGGATACCCATAGACAGGCTGAGAACCCCCACATTTGGAACACCCATCCAGATAAAACCGTCCCTATCAAGCGTCCCATTGCGTTTGCCATGTAGTAGAAACCGACATCCAGAGAGACACCATCTCCCTTGGCATAGCTGACGATTAAGTACGAGTGCAGAGAAGAATTAACCGCAAACACAGCACCAAAAATCATCAGTCCAACGACAATAACCACTTCTGGGTGCCATTGCTGCTGCACACTGTAAGCAATTACGCCAGTCACTACAGACAATACCAACGCCCACACTATCGCGGCTTTACCATCTGGAGTATGACCTGATTTACTGCCTGTGATCTTTGGTGCAATCCCTTGAATGATACCGTAACCGATAACCCAAATAGCCAAGAATCCACCTACGGCGCTATGATCCCATCCAAACACAGATCCCAGATAAATAGGCAGTGCAATCACAAACCAGACATCACGCGCACCAAACAGGAACATACGAGCAGCGGATAGAATGTTTACGCTGCTAGATTTGGAAAAAATTTCAGAGAACTTAGGTTTATTTTTCGCTTTGCCAAGATCGGATTTAAGGCTAATCACACTGCCGATAAAGACCAGTAAAAGAACACCCGCCATCGCAGCTACCGCATATTGGAAGCCAATCATCGATAACAACGCACCACCTAAGAAAAATCCTGCACCTTTTAGCGCGTTTTTAGAGCCTGTAAGTATGGCAATCCACTTATACAATGCTCCTTGTGCATTCTCTGGCACCAAGGTTTTGATGGAGCTTTTCGCGCTCATCTTGTTTAGATCTTTGGCAATACCTGACAAGGCTTGTGCAGCCATGACCCATGGAATTGAGAGCCAACTTGCAGGAACGGCCAGCATTGAAAGAGCGATGATTTGCATTCCCAAGCCAATATTCATCGTTCGGTTCAAACCAAGACGAGCACCTAGCCAGCCACCGATAAGGTTAGTGACGACGCCAAAGAATTCATAAAAAAGAAACAGGGAGGCGATCTCTAAGGTTGAATACCCCAAGTCATAAAAATAGAGCACCACCAACATACGTAGTGCGCCATCGGTAACGGTGAAGTTCCAATAGTTAAATGTGACCAACATGTACTGGCGGACATTTTGGTTGAGCTTCGACAACATATTTACTCTCTTTAAAAAAAAGAGCCGCCTTAGGCAGCTCTTTAAGGCTTTTACTGATTAGCAAATTGGTGGATGTACTCAACTTGTACATCTTTGGTAAACGCGCCAGGTCGTAACGACTGGACATGGGTGATGATTTCTTGCAACTCCCAACCTTTCTCTAGCAATAGGTGGGCAGCAAGCAAACCAGTACGTCCCGATCCCCCCATACAATGCATCGCTATCTTTTCGCCATTCGCGAGGGCTTTATGCAAAGATGGTGATAAGTGCTTCCAACGAGCTTGGAACGCTTCGTTTGGTGCGCAGTCATCTTCTATTGGTGTATGGAACCATTGCAAGCCTGCTTGTTCAACAAGGTCTGGCAAGTCACCAACACCTTTTTCTTGCATCTCATGAGTGCTCAGTGCTGTGACGACGACGGTGACACCTTGAGACTTGAGTTGATCAATACTGTCAATCAGCGACGCTTCTTTAGTGCCAGGACAAGGAGTTAGTACTAACGCTGCGTTATTGTCTTCAACAGGCAGTTCCCACGTAGGATGTGTCATTTGTTTGCTTCCTTATGCTAGGCCGACTTTACGAACAAGTTCTGCGGTACGTGTTGCGTAACCCATTTCGTTGTCATACCACGCATAGATTTTAACCATACGCTTGCCAACCACCATAGTCGAAAGCGCATCGACAATCGTTGAACGTTGGTCACCTTTGTAATCAATAGAGACAAGAGGGCGTTCTTCGAAACCAAGTATGCCTTTCAGTTCATTCTGCGACGCTTCTTTAAGTAAGTCGTTAACCTCTTCAGCCGTAGTGTCACGCTTAACATCAAAAATAATGTCGGTTAAAGAGGCGTTAGCTAACGGCACGCGCACTGCATGACCATCAATTTTTCCTTTAAGTTCAGGGAAAATTTCGATAATCGCTTTCGCAGAACCTGTAGTTGTTGGGATCAAACTCATACCACAAGCACGCGCACGGCGAAGGTCTTTATGCGGAGCATCGAGAATAGTTTGGGTGTTTGTTAAATCGTGGATTGTCGTAAACGATGATTGCTCAATACCGAGTTTTTCATGGATCACTTTAACCACAGGTGCAATACAGTTAGTAGTACAAGATGCAGCAGTCACAATCTGGTGTTTCTCTGGGTCAAAAATGTGGTCGTTAACACCAACAACAATGTTAGCAACACCTTCTTCTTTGACTGGAGCGGAAACCACCACGCGTTTAACACCTTGAGCTAAATACTGATTCAGGAACTCGGATTTACGGTGTTTACCCGTTGCCTCGATCACCACATCACAACCAGACCAATCTACTGCATCGATAGCTTTTTCTTGCGAGGTGGCGATGGTTTTTCCATTGATGACAATTGAGTTACCTTCACTCGCCACTTCGTGGTGCCAGCGACCTTGCACTGAGTCAAACTCAAGCAGGTGAGCTAAGGTTGCCGCATCACCTGCCACATCGTTAATCTGAACGAACTCGATTTCAGGCCAATCAAACGACGCTCTCAGCGCTAAACGTCCAATACGACCGAATCCATTAATTCCTACTTTGATAGACATCTTAATTTTTCCTTTAAACACAACATTCTGGACGAGATTTCATCTCGGATAAGCGTTGAATATCTTGCTGGTATTCTGCTTTCAGGCAGTTAGAGTCAACTAACCCTTGGATCTGTTTTCTCATCCAACCAGGAAGCTGATCCGATAAACGGTAGAAAACCCACTGCCCCTGACGGGTATCAACCACCACACCACTCGAACGGAGCAATGCAAGGTGGCGAGAAATCTTGGGTTGGCTTTCATTAAGGGCTTCTGTCAACTCCCCGACACAGACCTTTTCTTCACGGGCAATCATTAACAAGCAACGAACCCGCGTTTCATCTGAAAGTAATTTAAAAAACTGGTGAGGTAACATGCCAAATCCTATTTATCTGTATATGCGTATATATTATTTGATGTGTATCGTCTGTCAACAAAAAAACGCAGGGAGATTACAGGATGACGTCGCAACGAGAAGAGAAATAGCTGATGTGATTCTGTAGTTCTTCTATTGCGTTTTGATTACAAGTCACTTCCCAATAAAGGTTTTTTTGATATGCCTCTCTACGCCGTCCAACTCGATGCATCGCGTAGTTGATGTCAATGACATAGTCATAGCCTGGCTCTATTTCATCCGAGGCATCTAAAAAGAGATAACCAAAATATCCGAAGCAATCCAGCGTATCGCCGCAGTCTTCTTCGTTGGGCAGCCTTTCATAACTGATGTGATATCGGTCACTAGAGCGACTAAAAAGAAGCTGAGCAGCAATACAGGCTAGATCGGAGGTTGGGTAGCTAATGAAATGTACAGTTCTCTTATCCATCCTGGCATTCTCATCAATAAGTAAGATTCCACCGTCGTAAAAACATACAGCATATTTTTAGGTTCGTACATATGGATACGTGCATATTTAAATAAACAGACACAAAAGTGTAACAAATGAGTAGTAACGTAACCATCGAAGTTATCAATGACGCAAAACATGGAGATAAGTCATGAAACATACTTTGTCAGCAGCCTTAGTTGGCGCGACGTTACTCGCAGCTAGTCAAGGCGCATTCGCTCGTGATCTGGTTAAAATTGATGGCTCTAGTACAGTTTTCCCTATTACTGAGGCGATGGCTGAAGAGTTTCAGATTGCAGAGAAAGGTAAAACCATGGTCACCGTTGGTATTTCTGGTACTGGCGGTGGTTTTAAAAAGTTCTGTCGCGGTGAAACGGACATTTCGAATGCCTCTCGACCAATTAAGGATTCTGAGCGCAAGCTGTGTGCTGAAAACGGCATTGAGTTTATCGAACTACCAGCAGCACTTGATGCGCTGACTGTGGTTATCAACCCGAAAAATGATTGGGTTAAACACCTGAACGTCGAAGATCTGAAAAAGGCTTGGGAACCAGCGGCTCAAGGTAAGGTTATGACATGGAAGCAAATGAACCCAGCTTTCCCTGATCGACCGCTTAAACTTTTTGGTCCTGGTACTGACTCTGGTACTTATGATTACTTCCTTGAAGCGATTGTTGAAGGTAAGTCTAGCCGTGGCGATTTCACCGCCAGCGAAGACGACAACATCATCGTACAAGGGGTCTCTAATGACGTTGATGCACTGGGTTTCTTCGGTTTGGCTTACTATGAAGAAAACAAAGACAAACTAAAAGCCGCACCAATAAGTTGGAAAGGCAGTCAACCTGTAGAGCCAAGTGTTGAAAATGCCAAGAATGCAACCTACCAACCACTCTCTCGTCCAATTTTCATTTACGTGAACAAAAAATCAGCCGATGAAAAATCGCACGTTGAGCGCTTCGTAAACTTCTATATGGATACTTCACATGCTCCTGAGCTGGTAAAAGAAGTTGGCTATGTACCACTGCCTGACAAAGCCTACAAGTTAGCGCAAGAAAACTTTAAGCAGCGTCGCACTGGTTCTGTTTTTCATGGAGCCGAAGTCGGTGTCGGTATTGAAGAGCTGTTAGCTCGAACTCCTAAGTAAGTCATCATTGTATTGATTCATGGAGGGAAGCTTTGCTGCCCTCCTTGTTCTCTTTACGTAGGCAATGAATATGAATACAACTCAATCCAGCTCTTCAAGCCTTTTGGTCTCTGAAGCCTTTTTAAAGCGACGTGCATTTTGGAATGTGGTGAGTCGTTACCTTCTTATGGCAGCAGCTCTGGCTTCCATTTTTGTCACTGTGGGTATTGTGTATGTGCTGGTTTCAGAATCATTACCCTTTTTCCAGCACGTATCGATTCTCGATTTTCTCACTGATACCCAGTGGACACCAATGTTTGCCAATGCACATTTTGGTGTGATGACGTTGGTTTCAGCAACACTCACAGTGGCAGGTATCGCTCTTGGGGTTGCCATTCCTGCGGGGATTGGCCTTGCCATCTATCTGAGTGAATACGCCAGCAACCGAGTACGAGAAGTGGTTAAACCTTTCCTGGAGCTTTTGGAAGGAGTGCCAACGGTCGTCTATGGCTTCTTCGCGCTACTTTTTGTTACGCCACTGCTGCAAACTTTCATTCCAAGTCTCTCTGGTTTTAACTTGTTAGCACCAGGTATTGTGATGGGGATTATGATCCTGCCGTATACGGCCTCCGTGAGTGAAGATGCCATGCGTTCTGTGCCTATGCACTTAAGAGAAGCTGGCTATGCGCTGGGCTATTCTCGCTTTCGCGTTGCGACGCATATCGTGATCCCTGCTGCCTTATCTGGCATTACTGCCGCTTGTATTCTAGGTATGTCACGTGCGGTTGGTGAAACCATGGTCGTCGCGATTGCTGCGGGGCAAAACCCACGATTTGGTTTTGATCCTACTGAAGGAGCCGCCACCATCACATCATTCATCGTACAGATGGCAATGGGAGATTTACCCCATGGCACGATTGCCTATCAGTCCGTCTTTGCCGCAGGCTTAGTACTTTTCATCATCACTCTGATTTTTAACATCCTCGGTTTCTACCTACGCCGTCGATTCAGAGAGGTTTACTAATGCAAAACACCACTTTAACTCTCGAACAGATCGTCCGTAAAAATAAACAAGCCGATCTCACCGTCGCAACGATTGGGATCATTATCCTGCTTATTGCGATGTCACTGCTGGTCAGTGTTTTTGCCGAGCTGATTTATTCTGGATTTCCTCGTCTTTTTGACGCTGATTTTTATACCAACTTTCCTTCTCGACACCCAGAGCGTGCGGGTATTTTATCTGCATGGGTTGGCACTAGTCTTGTTATGTTGGTGACGGCTTGTATCGCCATCCCCTTTGGTGTCGCCGCAGGGTTGTACCTCGAAGAGTATGCACCAAAGAACTGGCTGACGAATATCATTGAAATCAACGTCAGCAACCTAGCAGGTGTTCCTTCCATTATCTATGGCTTACTTGCTTTGGGCTTGTTTATTTATGGTTTTGGTTTAGGGGAAAGCATCATTACGGCGGGGTTAGTCCTCGCGCTACTGATCCTTCCTGTCATCATCGTATCGACACGAGAATCGATTCGCAGCATTCCTCAGGAGCTACGTGAAGCCGCTTATGGTCTGGGAGCTGACCAATGGCAAACTGTGCGCATGTACATATTACCCGCTGCAAGACCTGGTATTTTAACTGGCACGATAGTTGGATTGGCTCGTGCTATTGGTGAAGCTGCACCTGTTATTACCATTGGTGCGCTAACCTTTATTGCCTTTTTGCCCAGTTCACCTTTCCAAAGTGAGTTCCCATTTATCAATTTTGAGTGGTTGTCCAGCCCGTTCACTTTGATGCCAATCCAGCTATTTAACTGGGTGTCCCGCCCCCAAGCGGAGTTCCACATTAACGCTGCTGCGACAGGTGTTGTGCTCATGGCGATGACAATATTGATGAATGGTATTGCCATTTATATCCGATACCGACTGCGTCGTAACCTGAAGTAAGAGAGAACCAAACAATGACGACACAAACCATTTCAACTTTCTCTAGCCAATCAGCGGCAACCGAGCAAGATAGTGTGAAACGCAGCTCAACGATATCGGCTGCTTCCTCAGTGAAAGAGACGCTTCGTGCGGAAGTCAAAAACCTCAATTTCTGGTACGGCGGTAAGGTTCATGCTTTGCACAATGTCAATTTACCGATTGCGGATAAGAAGATCACCGCTTTGATTGGTCCTTCTGGCTGCGGTAAGAGTACGCTGCTGCGCAGCTTTAACCGAATGCACGACCTCTATCCAGGCAATCGCTATGAGGGAGAAATCCTGTTGCATCCTGGTGCTCATAATCTGATCGATATGGATCCTGGTCTAGTCCGTTTGACAGTCGGTATGGTGTTTCAAAAGCCGAACCCTTTTCCGAAAAGCATTTATGAAAATGTGGTGGCAGGGCTGCGTATTCGCGGTGTCAGTAGCAAAGCCGAGCTTGATGCTCGTGCAGAAGAGTCGCTAAGAGGCGCAGCGATTTGGGATGAAGTCAAAGACAGACTTCACACCTCTGCCTATGGGTTATCTGGAGGGCAACAACAACGCCTTTGTATCGCGCGAGCATTAGCGCCAAAGCCAGATTTGTTGCTACTGGATGAGCCGACATCGGCATTAGACCCGATTGCAACAGCCAAGATTGAAGACCTACTGAGCGACTTGCACAAAGAGACTACGGTAGTCATGGTAACGCACAACATGCAACAAGCAGCGCGTATCTCTCACTATACCGCTTACATGCATATGGGCGAAATGGTCGAATTTGCGCCAACAGATACCTTGTTTACGTCACCAGCAAAAGAGAAGACTCGCGACTACATCACAGGCCGTTTTGGTTAGGAAGATAAAATGGAAAATCATACTCTAAAGAAATTTGATCGTGACTTAGAACAGATAAAAACCGAACTCAATGAACTCGCCAACATTGTGTTAAAAGAGTTCGAGCAAGCGATTGATGTCTTTGATAAACCTAATACTGAGCTAGCCGATAACATTGTTGCTCAAGACCGTATCGCTAACCAGTGCTTGAGTAACATCGAGCAACATGGAGCCAGAGTATTAGCACGTCAACATGCCGTAGCCGATGACCTGCGCTTTATTCTCTCATCAATGCGCATCGCACCCAGGTTAGAGCGTGTCGGTGATTATGCAAAATCGATGGCGGTAAAGTCGAGTCAGTTCAAACAAGTCATCCCTGATGAACTCAATGAGATATTTCACCAGATGCATTTACACTTGGTGACAATGCTGCGTAGCGTCATTGAGGCATACAATACTAAAAATGCCACTCAGGCGAATGTTGTCTGGGAAGGCGATGATACGCTTGATGCCTATTATCGAGATGTATACACACTGCTCATTCAGAGCTTTAACCAACAAGCCACATCATCTGAACAACTGGTTGAACTGTTGTTTATTGCGAAAGGGCTAGAGCGAGCTGGCGATCACATCAGTGACATTGCTACGGATGTACAGTTTATGGTGAATGGGGCTTAAAAGCGCACTTTATGTGAGTCACGAAAGTTTAAAGGTTCTATCAGTAGCTACATACCAATTATCTATCGCCTGTTTCTAAAGCCTTCCTTACGGAAGGCTTTTATCATTCATATTGTGTTAACGAGATAACCAATTAATCACGCTCTCGGAGCTTGGAATCCCACCTGCGTGAACCACTTCTTCATCCATGACAACGCCTGGTGTAGACATCACGCCATAATTCATGATCGTTTCAAGGTCGGTTACTTTTTCAACCGAAACATCAACGCCTTGCTCTGCCGCAACTTTCTCAATCAGTTTCGCGGTATTAACGCAGTTGGCACAACCTGACCCTAGTACTTTAAATGCTTTCATGTTTATCTCCTAAAATTGCCAGAACGGTAAGTTAAATATCCACCCCATAACAGTAAATGCTGTCAGCAGTAGACTAAAAAGAAGTCCCAGTAAGCGCCATTGCATCACTTGTTTTAGCATGACAAATTCAGGGACACTTGCAGAGACAGTGCTCATACAAAACGCTAATGTAGTACCAATGGGAAGACCATTTCTCAGTAAACTCTCCATGATAGGAATCACCCCCGTGGCATTGGAATACAAAGGGATACCAATTAAGACTGAAGCTGGAACCGACCACCACTGACCTGCGCCTAAGTGGGCTTCTATCCAGCCATCAGGTACAAAACCATGTAAGCCTGCACCTATACCCACGCCAATAAACACCCATTTCCAAACCCGACCGATGATTTCAACCATTTCTTGTTTGGCGAACTGATGTCGATACAAAAGCGTGATTGCAGACTCTTCGTTACTAACGTTCAGATTTCCCTGAGTATGCTGTTGGGCTTGGGCTTGGGCTTGGGCTTTCTGCATGGCTTTTGCTGCAAATGGCTGTAACCAACGCTCTGCTCCTATCAGATCCAGCAACCAGCCACTCAACATCCCGATAAGCATTCCAATCAGGACGTACATGATGGTGAACTTCCATCCCAGTAAGCTAAACAGAAGCAATACTGCGATTTCATTGATCAATGGCGAGGTAATCAAAAATGCCATGGTGATCCCAAGTGGGATACCTGCGGAGGTAAAGCCAAGAAAAACGGGAATACTTGAACATGAGCAAAATGGGGTGATTGCACCGAAAACACTCCCCGTCACATAGCCAAAAAGACGCCGTTTACCTGCAAGATAGTGGCGTACTTTTTCAACATTTAAAGAAGCTCGGAACAAAGCAATGACATAAATCATGACGACCAGCAACGCCATGATTTTACTAGTGTCTTCTATAAAAAAGTGAATAGCATCTGCCAGCTTAGTACCTTGCTGCATAGCAAATAGCTGGTAGGTCATCCAATCAGCAAGATGGGTAAAGACTTCAAACATTTTGTTTCCTTCAGCCTCATAATTTGTCTTTGATATCACTAAGACGAAAATGAAGCTAAAAGGATGCAGAATAGTTTATATTTTTTGATCGATAGAGAAGTGTTAGCCAGCGTGAGTTTTAAACTGACCGAGGATAACAATCGCGTTATCGACTTCATCGGATAACGAGCTAGCGATGTTTTCATTCGTCACCGCTTGTTGTGTTGCCATGTCGGCAAATGAGCGAATGTTATTAATCATATCGGTCATTGCGTTTGCTGACTGTTCTTGTTGAGACGTGGCGATTGAAATGTGTTGATTTATCTCAACCATATGACCAATCACATGAGTAATACTATCTAATTGAGCAGATGATTCCTGAACGCTATTTGTGCATGTATCCGCATTTGTTTTTGCGGCATTGATTGCTGAGGTTATATCGTTTGCGGCTGACGCAATTGACTTAACCACACTTTCAATTTCAATGGTCGCGGTTTTTGTTCGGGCAGCTAAGGTGCGGACTTCATTCGCCACGACGGCAAATCCTCTACCTTGTTCGCCTGCTCTGGCAGCTTCTATCGCGGCATTGAGTGACAACAGGTTAGTCTGCTCTGATACTTCTTCGATAACATCGAGTATACTGCCTATTTTCTGACTGTCTGACACAAATTTATGCGTTAGTTCTGTTAGCAAAATGAAAGAGCGTGAGAGTTCAGTTAACTCACTCACAGCAGACTCCGATGAGCGTTGTCCTCGTATAACGGATTTGCTCGTGTTTTCAGTATGCTCTTGTCCGAGTAAACACTGCTGAGCAACATTAGATGAGGCTTGGCGCATATGGTTAATATTGCTATAGAACTCTTCGAGTTCAGTCAGCAATAAACTCATTTTCTCACAAGTTTGCTTGCTCGCGAGTGCGCTTTGCTGACTGAGTGACTCTGTGCTGTTGATACGCTGTGCCAGCTCGGAAAAACTCAAGCGGAGTTTTTCGATGATCAGATTAAATGAAGCGGAAAGCTGAGCAATCTCTTTTGCCCCTTTAACTGGAAGTGATACGGTCAAGTCTCCGTCTCCAGAAGCGATATCGGTCATACGTTCGACAACATAGTCTATCTGATGAGTTATCTTTCGACCAAACGTATAACCTGATACTGAAACGACTAATAAAATACAGGCCGCGCCTACCAAGACAAATGTGTCTAGTTGACGTAAATCTTGTACTAAAGACGCTTTTTGCTCGGTCAATAAATTATCAATAAAAGTCTCTAATTGAGTGAAATTCTCTATCGCCTGTTGGTAATTGAGTGAAAATGCCGCAGGATCAACGCTTGTTTCTAGCACCATTTTTTTCGTATTGAAGAATTTTGCTAGAGGCGCTTCTGCTTTAATAGCATCGAATACGCCTGGCTTGGTCTCATTTAAAGTATCAAAACTTTTTAGCGCATTTTTGTATGCTTTCTTCAGTTGGTAATTGGAATCCGTAGACAGCATGATGGCGATTGCACTGACCATCGTGGCTGTAACGTCGTTACTCATAGACGCATTTTGGGTAGCTGTATGGGCAAGCTGAGTGAGCTGATTCGATTGATAATCTAGCTCTTGGAGCAATGGCAATTTGCGCGAAACGACTTCTTGCATCAATTGGTAGATTTTATGTGCGCCATCTAACGATGTTTGTATTTCAGCTAACAGATCTTTTACTTGCAGATCTTCTGACTTTGATGACTCATCACCAATGAAAATCGTACCATGTATATCAGCGTATTTCTGTGCAGATAAAGTGTTCATGCCTGATTGGAGCGTTAACCACTCTTTATCGATTAAGTTCTGGATGTGCTCTTGGTCAACGCTATTTTCTGCTGCGGCCAATTGGTAGACGAGTAGGCTGAAATTTCTAAGTGATGCACCAGAAGCTGAGGTGTGTTGATAGAAATCTATCGTATCTTGATACTGCTGTTCTAAATGGGTTGAAAACTTGCTGGTGTTAGATAGTGTTAGCCAAACCAGAGCCACTAAACCCATCAGACAAGAGACGACAATCGCGAAAATCATTCGCTTCATACAAAAAATCCCTAATATATGAAAATACATATATATTAATGTTGTTTTATTAGGGTTTTATGACAACTTGAATTAGATAATTAGTCTTGAAAGAAGCAACAAACTCGCTGCTGTTCGTCGAAACGTATATGACATTGTACTTGCAAAACATTTCTGAGTTTTTGTCGAGCACGTTGAATGCGTGATTTGGTTGCCACTAAAGTGAGTCCATTTTGCTCGGCAAACTGCTGTTGAGTAAGACCTTGTAGATCACACTGTTTGATAATTTCGCTCTCAGACTCCGTCAGTTTTAATAGAGCTTTAGGTAGGCATTGCGCAAGGCTATCGACAGCGGGGAGTTCATGCTCTTCCCATATCGACGCATCATCACTCAGCTCCTGAACTTGTTCTTGATTCGCCCTACGTTGCTTATCAATGAGCATATTCCGTGCTACCCGATATAACCATGCTCTTTGGTTTTGAATATCGCAAAACGCTTGCCTCTGCTGTAACGCTTTTAAGAAGGTATCTTGTAGTAAATCAAAGCTCAGCTCAGGATCACCCGTTTGTTTAAGCAGCCAGTAGTAAAGCTCGGACTCGGAAAGATGCCATGTCTCAATGAGACATGGCACTGCTGAAGTTTGTTTCGAAATACGGCTCTTAGGCATAATATTTACGCTTCATTTTCAAGGCGACGTTAACCAAAGCGATTAAGACAGGCACTTCTACCAAAGGTCCAATCACACCAGCAAACGCTTGATCAGAGTTTAACCCAAATACAGCGATTGATACCGCGATAGCCAGCTCGAAGTTGTTACCAGATGAAGTAAAGGCGATGGATGCATTTTGGTCATAAGGAATACCCATACGCTTCCCGATGTAAAAGCTCACAAAAAACATCACCATAAAATAGATGATCAGTGGTACTGCAATACGCAATACATCCATCGGTAACTCGATAATCATTTCACCTTTCAGACTAAACATCAAAACGATGGTTGCCAAAAGCGCAATCAGGGTGATTGGCGAAATACGAGGGATGAAGACTGCGTTATACCACTGTTCACCTTTTGCTGCGACCAATAGCTTACGGCTTAGGAACCCCGCTAAGAAAGGGATGCCTAAATAAATTAAGACGCTTTGTGCAATGTCCCAGATAGTGATGTCAACAACGAAACTTTCAAGACCAAAGTAAGGGGGCAAAACAGTGATAAACAGCCATGCCATAAAACTGTACGTGACAATCTGAAACGCGCTATTTAAGGCGACTAAGGTTGCTCCGTACTCTTTGTTTCCGCCGCTGATATCATTCCAAACCAACACCATTGCGATGCATCGAGCAAGGCCGATCAGAATGAGTCCCACCATATAGCCAGGTTGATCGCGCAAGAAAATGATAGCCAAGATGAACATCAAAATCGGTCCCACGAACCAGTTCATCACTAAAGAAAGCGTTATCGCGCGTTTATCACGAGTGACCTCACCTAAAAGGCTATAGTTCACTTTCGCCAACGGTGGGTACATCATTAAGATTAAGCCAATGGCAAGTGGGATATTGGTTGAACCAACAGATAGGCTTTCATTCCACTGAGCGACTTGAGGAAATAACACGCCAATCCCGACACCAACTGCCATTGCAAGAAAAATCCATACGGTTAAGTATCGATCAAGAAAACTCATTTTTTCAGATGCGCTGGTTTCGACACAGCTTGAGACATTACTCATACAAACCTCTTTCATTTAAAATTGATAAACCAACGGAATAGGGCATTATTCGTTCACACCATTCGAACATGATTTGCCGTTGATGAACTGCAACTCTGACTCGATAAATGTCAAATTATGCTTGAGGGTGATCTCCAGCACTTGCTTAACCCAAGGCGCTAGTTCGGGGTTGATACGGTAGTAAACCCACTTACCACGTCGCTCATCCAGAACAAGCTCGTGCTTTCGCAATTCGGCAAGATGCCGAGAGACTTTGGGTTGACTGAGATTCAGCGCTTCCATGAGATCACAAACACACAACTCTCCTTGCTTCTGCATTAAAAGCAGAGACTTAAGCCGAGTTTCTTCAGAAAGTGCTTTGTAAAGAAGGATTGGATCAAACATAGAAACTATTCAACGCCATAAAACATATGAAATATCATATATCTGATTTTCCATATGTGTCAATTTTTCAATTAAACAGTGCTTCTGAGAGATAAGTTAGATTAGGAAAAGTAAGTCGATAACTATGAGAAATTAGCGTCTTAATATTGAGACTAAATTGGAATGGGGCAAAAGTGAGTTACGCTGAATTCCCAATATTTATATCAAACTGTATTGTTCCTACGTTTACGACTTAAGCCGATATGTGAGATATCTTTTTACCACAGTAAGAACAGTACCGTGCGTTACCATCAGGATCATGGTGCAGTCCTCTTGAACAATTGAATTTAACCCAAAACGTCCTTCTTAAAATACGCCAGTAATAATACATAGTCATACCCTAGTCATCGTAAATAAGGCTTATTATTGTTGATGACATTGCTTTAGCTATTAGTTCGTTAAACCTGCATTCACTTCCTTGTGTTAACCTTGAAAACTCATCCAATGGCTAATTTTGTCTCCGCAAAACGTAGTTTTTTCTGGCGTGGGCTGGCTAAAAAGTACGCCAAGGTTAATGGTCCCAATCTCCCCATATACATCATAAAGATGATAATGAGTTCACCCGATGCGGAAAGCTGACCTGTTAAGCCACGAGATAACCCCACAGTACCTAATGCAGAAACCGCTTCAAACACGACATCTATCATCGGGGCATTTTCCGTCAAGAGTAATGCAAAGATGGCTAACCACGTCACTACAACCGAAATCATCGTCAGTGCAAGAGCTTTGCTGATCGTATCTTTCGCGATTTCACGTTTAAACACATGGATTTGCTCATCACGACGTAAGTAAGCGTACGTCGATAAAATCAGTACCATAAAGGTGACAACTTTGATGCCACTTGCGGTACTTAACGAACCACCACCAATGAACATCAGCACTAGAATAATTGCCGTTGTTGCATCTTCGAGTTGGTCAATCGCAAGTGTATTAAAGCCTGCGGTTCTTGGGGTTACCGCCTGAAACCAAGAAGCCAGCCACTTACCGAGTTCGCTGAGTGGCGCTAAGGTGTTGGGGTTATCACGCTCGATTAGGTAGATGGCTATCACTGCCACGGCATTGATAAGCACGGTTCCCGTTATCATCATGCGGCTATAAACCGTCAGCTTTGACCACCGACGGTTTCGCTTTAAATCCATCCAAACCGAAAAGCCTAACCCGCCAATGATAAATAGTCCTGTAATCGTCAGGTTAACGACGGGGTCATCCACATAAGGCATTAAGCTATCAGCACTTAAGGCAAACCCTGCATTATTAAACGCACTGATGGTATAGAAAAAACCGTGAAATAGACTGGTTGCCCAGCCAAGTTCATCGCTCCAATACCAGGTCAGTATGGTCATCCCAACCAGTTCGACGGTCAGAGCAAACATCAGCACGGATTTAGCGGTCGCAACAAGCGTTGAGGAATCGGTTTGATTAAATGCTTCTCTTGCGACGGTACGCTCTAAAAAACCAATTTTCCCTCCCAAAGCAATCAAGGTCACAATGGCAAAGGTCATGAGTCCGAGGCCACCACACTGAATGAGTAAAGCAATGACAACTTGCCCGAATAAAGTGAACTGAGTGCCTGTATCAACCACCACTAGTCCTGTCACCGTTACGGCTGAGGTAGCCGTAAACAAACTCTGTATCCAAGTGATAGGCTCATGAGCCGCGATAGGCAGTTTGAGTAATGCCGTACCCAGCAGGATGAGCAGTAAAAAGCTGCCACTTAAAATCAGGGGCGGCGCACCAACTATTTTTTTCCTGACTTGGGTTTACGTTCTATCGGCGTGATAGAGGGGTGCCACAATACCATGTCACACCAACCTTGGAGCGAGATACTTTAGCTCAGCGCGAGTGCCGCACAACAGAATGATATCATTCGCTTTCAAGACAAAATCATGACCAATCTGATTGAGCACGTCTTGTTCACGTTTGATGAGAACCGTTTGCACACTGCCTTTGGCATCACCAAGAATTTGTCCAATCGGAGTGTCGTGTAACGATGCTCTGATATGAATTTCAACCACATACAACCCATGACCTAAGGACAAGTAGTTATTCACCATAGGGTAGTTTAGTGCCTGAGCGACACGCACGCCCATTTCCTCTTCAGGGTGAATAATACGTTGAACGCCAAGTTTTGACACTATGGTGTGATGTGCTTTGGTACTGGCCTTGACCCAAATCTCTTTAACACCGAGATTTTTCAATGCCAAAGTGCAAAGCAAACTTGACTGCATATCTTCCCCAATCGCGATCAATACCGCTTCACTGTTGCCAAGATCTAATTCACGCAGCGCATTCTCATCGGTGGAGTCACAAATAATGGCTTGCGTTAACTCCTCGACATATTTCTCAACAATTTTGGGGTCGCGGTCAACGCCCGTCACGGTGTGTCCGAGATGGATCAGTTCAAGACTGGCCGCGATACCAAAACGTCCAAGTCCAATGACAGTAAAATGTGCCATGACAATACCTTTACTATTTTTTCCAAAAGTGTGGCAATAACATGGCTAACACCGTGAAATATTCCAGTCGGCCAAGGAGCATTGCCAGATTTAATATCCAGATGCCTGTATCAGAAACAGGTTGAAAATTGCTTCCTACCACGCCAAAACCAGGTCCAAGCACATTGATACACGCCACCACTGCGGTAAAGGACGACCAAAAGTCCAGTCCTGTTGCCATCATCAGCAAAGTGAACACCACGGTGGTCAGCGCTGCCAGAGACATAAAAGCCATCACAGCATTGGTCACATCGGAGGCCACAACGCGCCCTTGATAACGGATCGGCAAAATGGCTCTGGGATGGGCAATCTGGCGAATTTCTCGTCGAATTACTTTGAACGTAATGATATCGCGCACAAATTTATTGCCCCCTGCGGTTGAACCTGAGCAACCACCAAGATAGGCACAAAACACCAAAAAGAGTGCGCTTGCCGCAGGCCAACTGCCCAAATCCGCTGCCCCAAATCCTGTACTGGTCATAAATGAGACGACGCTGAACATGGCAAAGCTAAGAGAGGTAAGAAAATCGTCATAGGCAGAATGGCTAAAAATGTACCACCCCAAAACAAAGGAGAGAGCAATCGCTGTAAGAATAAATACTCTTGACTCTTCATCAGAGACATACAGACGTAGCCCTGCAAAACCACTTCGAAATACTCGAAAATGAAGACCAAAACTGATCGCGCCCAACATCATGAAAATGTTGGATAACATAAGGATAAGGTGACTTTCAAAATGCCACATACTGGCGTCATGCGTCGAAAAACCGCCTGTTGAAACCGTGGTAAAACTGTGCGCAATGGCATCGTAAGCCGACATCCCCGCAAAATAGTAAGCCAACGCACACGCAACGGTGATCGCTAAATAGACACCCCAGAGATAATGTGCCGTCTTATTGATACGGGGCGAAAGCTTGTCATCCTTAATGGGTCCAGGCGTTTCTGCCTTAAGCAGTCGCATTCCTCCGACATTGAGCATGGGCAGTACCGCGACGACAAAAATCACCACGCCTAACCCACCCATCCACTGAAGAAATTGACGATACAAGAGAAAAGATTTCGGCATATCGTCCAAGCCAGCCAGGATGGTGGCACCAGTGGTGGTTAAGGCACTGATGGACTCAAATATTGCGTCAGTCATACTGACTTTGGTAACGAAATGGATCGGCAATGCACCTAAGAAGCCAGTTAATACCCAAGTTAAACTGGCAAACATTAACGCATCTCGAAAGGTGACTTTATGCAGCTCACTTTTTCGCAATAGAACGGATAACAAAAAAGCAGAGAGCATCATTACCGCCGAAGGAGAGAAGAAGTCACCTGAAATATGATCTTGAAATATAAACAGCGACAATAAACCAAATGAACCTTGCACAATCCCCATCCAAAGCATGGGCATGACCAAGAGTCGAACGGTATTCTTGAGATTAATCACGAGGTGGCTCCATCGAAACTAAACGGTAGCCAATCCCTGATTCGGTTTTAATGAGCTGTTGTTCGTCTGCACTATCGTTGAGTTTTTTGCGCAACTGGCTAACCAATACGCGCAGATAATGAGTATCTTCGGTATGACTTTCGCCCCACACCTCTCTCAACAAGTCTGTCTGTTTCACAAGTTGCCCTGGTGTAATCATGAGCATTTCAAGAAACGCAAACTCCTTTTTGGTCAGAATGACTTCAGTATCGTACAGCCAGCATTGATGGGTACTTTTTTGTAACTTGATCCCACTAAAAGTAACGATATCCTCGCTAAAATGGTCACTGACCAAATCTCGCAGCAGTACCTTAATCCGAACAATAAGTTCTTTAATGCCAAACGGCTTACTGAGGTAGTCGTTAGCTCCCGCTTCAAGCAAGCGGATCTTCTCTTCTTCTTGATCGCGTGCCGTTAGGATGAGCACAGGCGTTTTACTTGACTGACGGATCATCGATAGGAACTCAATACCATCACCATCAGGCAATCCCAAGTCGAGCACCACCACATGCGGCTGAACACGCTCAAATTGCACTTTTGCCGTGGCTAACGAGTCTGCTCCCACGTAATCAAAGCCTTCAGCCGCCAAAGAAATTCGCATAAACGTTTGGATTTGAGGCTCATCATCCACCACCAGTATTTTGTAGTTCACTACTGCTCTCCTTGTTGACTGCTTGGCAGCGAAATCCGAATCAAACAACCTTGTTGTACTTCTACGCATTCGATATGGCCTTGATGGGCTGAGACCACGCCTTTTGCCACACTCAATCCAAGGCCTGAGCCAGAATCGTCACTTCTTTTCTCCTTGCCTGAATAAAACAGCTCGAACATTCTTTCTGCTTCATCGGGTTGCAGTGATTGGCCTTGGTTGTAGACATCAATCACCACATTTTGCTGATTCTGATAAATTGTCACACTGACCTGTTTATCTTTAGGGGAATAGCGCAACGCATTGTCCAAGACATTAAATAACGCCTGCTCTAATAAAGCCCGACTGACTTCAACCGATGAAACCGCCCCATTGACGACAACCTCAATACTTGTGGTGGATAAAGAGAAACGGCCAATGACGCTTTTTACAATGTGCACTATGGATTCTTGTTGCTTCTGGATGTGAACCACGCCGTGCTGCAATTTCGTCGCTTGCAAAAGGTTCTCTATGTATTGGTGTAAGCGATGGCTTTCTTTGATGGCACTGTCGAGCAGTTCATCCTTTTCTTTGGCTTGAAGTTGCGTCTGATATTCTTTGAAAGTGGTGAGATTACCGATAATCCCCGCGAGCGGGGTTCTCAAATCATGAGATACGGAAAGCAAAATTTGGTGGCGCAGTTGAACTTGTTCTAGCGCATTTTGTTGGCGTCGATATCGCTCAGCGAGCTGACTGGTAGTAAAGGCAACCACAATAAAAACAAGTAAGTTGATGATGTCATCTAAGTGGAACATCTGAAGCGAATATCGAGGCGTGGTAAAGAGGAAGTTAAAACTGACGGCTTCGGCAATCGCAGCCACATAAGCTATTCGTGAGTGACATTGAAGGGCAATCACAACGATAGAAAGCTGGAGTATCAGCAACACCGCAATGGTTGAGCCTAACCAGTGATCAAGTCCTAAAGATACGACAAGTGCAAGAACAAACACCGATGCCGATAAGAGATAACGCTTCTGTAGCCAACTCATTGCCATATAAGTCATTTGAAAGAAAATCTTAACAGCGACTCTATCAGATGCGCAGTCAGGGTTCGCGTAAAAAAAGCGTAAAAAAATGGCGAAATCTAGAGGCGTTATATCCAATCAGAGGAAGTCACAAACAGCATCATAACTTCCTCGACTTATGTATTGGTTAAGGTTTTGCAGAGCCTTCATCAACCCACTTCATGTTCAGATCTCTCTGCGGGAAAGGGATGGTTAGCCCCGCGGCTTCGATATTCGGTTTCACTTGCTTCTGCACCGCCCAATAGGTTTCCCAGTATTTGTTCGTCGGACACCAGGCGCGAAGTTGGAGGTTCACTGAACTATCAGCCAGCATGTGGACAATCACTTGAGGCTCAGGATCTTTAAGGATATGTGGTTGGGACAACGCTAACTCTTTAAGCACATTCAGCCCGACTTCAACTGAATCTTGGTAAGAGATGCCAACCGTGATATCCATACGACGTTTGTTGTTTCGGCTAAAATTACGAATGGTTGAATTCCAAACCGCACTGTTCGGACTAGAGATGTAGAGACCGTCCGCTGTCTCGAACACAGAAGTGAATAGACCAATATCGACCACGCTACCAGAGTAGCTTCCGAATTCGACGAACTCGCCTTTTTTGATTGGCTTCAGAAATAAAATCATGATACCTGCGGCAATGTTACTCAGTGTGTCTTTCAGAGCTAGGCCAATCGCTAAACCCGCTGCACCGACTAGGGCAACCAAGCTGGCAGTATTCACACCAAAGAGGTCTAGAACAATGACCAACGCGACTAAATAAACCGCATAAGACGCGACTTGAGAAAGCAAGCGAGCGATAATTTCATCCCCACCGCTGACTTTCTCTGTTGCTTTAAATACCCCGCGCTTGACGAGCTTGGATACCACAGAAGCCAAGATAAAAATAAAAATCGTCAAGAGCGCATTTTGCAAGATCTGCATAATGAGTGCCTGATGAGTATCGTAAAAACCAGCGATATGTTCCATGGTTACTCCTCTATCTCTTTTTGTATGGATTGGTAATGTTTACTGCGTGACTCAACCAGTTCACCGTTCAATTCATCAATAAATAACGCTTTAATTTGATTATTATTCGCGACTTCAAGACCTTGTGTGGTTCCAAGACAAAGCAGAGCAGTAGACAAGGCATCCGCTTGAGTTGGGTCGTCGTGAAGAACGGTTACCGACACTGTATGGTGCTTAACGGGCGTTCCTGTTCTGGCATCAATGATATGGGTATAGCGCTGTCCATCTTGATCGAAATAGTGCCGATAAGTACCTGATGTCATAATTGCTTGAGGGAAGTCGAAAGCCAACACTTTCTGTAGCGTTCGTTCTCCAGGCAAGGGCTTTTCAATCGCGATTTTCCACGGCTCGCCATTCGGTTTTACGCCACTCACCACCACTTCTCCCCCGAGTTCAACCAGGTAGTTGGTGATTTGGTATTGTTTAAGTACCTCTGCCAATCGGCCAACGCTGTATCCCTGAGCAATGGAGGATAAATCGACGTGAACTTGTGCAGATGCTTTCGTCATCATGGCGTCGTCAACCTGAATTTTATCCATGCCCACCGACATCATGACGTTATCAAGCTCTTGTTTTGATGGAATGGATAGCTTATTTTGTGTAAATCCCCAGAGGTCAAACAAAGGTCTGATGGTCAAGTCATAACACCCTCGGGACTGTTGAGAAACGCCTTTCGCGACCTGTATCAGATGAGTAATGTTATTCCCCACCTGACCAGACAAACTCGCTCCCGAGTTGAATGCAGAGATGGTTGAATCGGGACGATAGTTCGACATCTCTTTATCAATTTCGGCGAGTACCACTTCCAGCTCAGCATCTAACTTATTGCTATCAACGGTTTCTTGACTCCAATAGCTCACATGCCATGTTGTCCCTTGAGCCATTCCCGATAGTTTTTCTACCTTCGGAGACGCGCTTTCGCATCCTGAGAGGAAAACTAGACCAACAACAATCCAGCCTAATTTAGACATTACAGCGCTCCATAGATGAGATAACCGTTGTACACCAAATAACACACCAACAGCACCGCGCCTTCACTGCGAGAGATCGTCTGCGATTTACCAAAACGAGCGGCGGTCAAAAGCAGCAACCCCGTGACAAAAAGCATCGATGTCCAGTCACGCCAGAAGACTTCAGCACCAATATTGCTAATAGGCTCAATGGTGCCAGCAATACCGATGACGGCTAAGGAGTTAAACATATTTGAGCCAACCACATTACCCACAGCTATATCATGCTCACCTTTACGCGCTGCCACGATGGATGCTGCTAATTCAGGTAAGGACGTTCCTAAGGCCACAATAGTTAGACCAATCAATAAATCGCTGACACCGAGTTGTTGTGCGATTTCCACAGCTCCCCACACCAAAATACGCGAGCTGATAATCAGTAACACTAACCCTGCAATCAGCCAGAAAATGGATGACTTCAGTGACATACTTTGACTAGACAGTTCGTCGTCCATCTCTTGTTCTAAGTGGTCTCCCTTTGAGCGTAATGCGCTCCAGATTGACCAACCAATCAAAAGCATGAATCCACCAATCAACGCCCAGGCTTCTAATGTGCTGATATGGTGATTCCACAACATTGCGCCAATGACAAGCGTGACGAGTAAAAGAATGGGAAGTTCTTTACGGATGATGCTTGAATGCACAGCAATCGGTGCAATGATCGCGGTCACACCGAGTATTAAGGTAATGTTGACAATATTCGAACCGACGGCATTTCCAAGCGCCAGAGCAGGATTGCCATCCATAGCCGCCATAGCCGAAACCACCATTTCTGGTGCCGATGTACCGAATCCGACGACCAGCATACCAATCAATAAAGGTGGCATTCCTGCGTAGTTGGCACTAGCGGCTGCGCCTTCAACAAATTTATCTGCACTCCAGACAAGCAGTGCAAAGCCAGCGATAATCGCGAGTGAAGCTAATAGCATGTTTAATCCCTATTAAATAACGTAAAAGTATAGAATAACGGCCAAAATTAATCGGTAGATGACATAAGGCATCATCCCAAATTGATTCAGGAATTTGAGGAAGTAGTGGATCGCCAGTATTGCGGTGAGAAAAGAGGTAACGCTACCAATTAAAAGTGCCAGCCAATCTACGGTTACCGAACTATCCATCGCTACTTCAGCGATTTTGGCTGCTGCCGCGAGAGCAGTAATCGGTATGGCAAGCAAAAAGGACAGGCGAGAGGCTGCTTGTCGATTAAATCCTAGTATCAATGCTGCGGTGATGGTTACGCCTGAACGAGAGGTGCCAGGGATTAAGGCTAATGCTTGCGCACACCCGACAATCAGTACATCTCTCCAACCGAGAGATTCTAACTCTCTAACTTTTCGACCAAAGATATCGGCTAAACCCAGCATCACGCCATAAGCAACGGTTGTAAACAGAATAACCATAACAGAGCGATGCTGGTCATCGATTAAATCAAGAAGAAATAACCCAGCTAATGCCGCAGGAAAGGTTCCCCACAAAATCGCCCAGGCTAAGCGACTGTTGGCGGAGGAATATTGACGCTGAGTGATCGATTTACCCCATTCAGTGATCAATAGCGCAATATCTCGTCGAAAGTAGACGAGCACGGCGAGCAGCGTACCGATATGAGTGGCGAGATCGAAGCTAACTCCCTGATCGACTACACCAAGGATGGTAGGCATTAAGATCAAATGAGCAGAGCTAGAAATGGGGAGAAACTCGGTGATTCCTTGCACAATCCCTAAAAACAAAGCGTACCATGCATCCACAGCAGGTTTCCTTTTGTCATTTCGGGCAGGCAAAAAACAAAAGCTAAATCGCGATCCTACCCGTATCGCGATTTAGCTTAAGTCTTGCCAGAACATGTCGAACGTGAATACCACAAGCGTGAGGCTTGGAGACTGTTGATATTCACTCCACTACTAATCAGTAGTGGAAGGCTACTCCCTTAAACGAGCTGAATTGTAACTAATAAATACAATTTATATCAAATGTTAAATGAATGAGTTGAGATAATAAAAATTGGGCTGAGAGTTTGTGTGCGAGTTTTTGCTCTAACTAACAATACACAGTTTCACAATCCATCAGAGATAAGTTTTGTGAGGGCTACGCATAGTACAGTTGACAGTAATGCTCTTTGCCGCAAAGAAGGAATGGGGCAATTTTGAGTTACCCAATTGCGTATAACGTCAGCGAAGCTGCAAATCATTTTTGTTTGCTAGCCTTTGTTATCAACTGAAACTCCATACCAGAGCGTTTAGTGTTACGGGTTCTATAGCGCGTTGGATATTTATCAAAAAAGTCAGATAACTTCTTCAAACCGTAGTTTCGAGGGTCAAAATCTGGCTTCAATCTTTTCAAATATTTGCCAATTTCACCTAGTTTTGCCCAACCCGATTCATCTCTATAGTTCTGCCAAGCTTGATGCATTAATCGCCATAGTTCGCGTTCTGCGTCTTGATTAGAGCTTGATTGTGCCTCCTCAAGATCAACATCAGCGTTTAAGTTCTCTATTGCAACAAAGTCGTCACAAGCGTTTTTAAAAGAAGTCGGAGTCATCGCTTTTCCAACACCGATAACGTGTATCTCTGACTCTCTTAATCTCGTAGCAAGACTTGTAAAGTCACTATCACTGGATATCAAAGCAAAAGCATCAAACCGTTGACTGTATAAGAGATCCATTGCATCAATAATCATTAAAGAATCTGTGGAGTTTTTTCCAGATGTATAGGCAAATTGCTGTTTGGCTTGAATAGCTAACTCATTTAAAGGCTGCTTCCAATTTTTTAGTTGCTCAGCAGAAAAATCACCATATGCACGTTTCACGATGATCTGCCCAAAACTAGAAAGCTCTTCAATAATCAGGTTTAGCTTTGAGTGCGGAGTGTTTTCTGAATCAATTAATACAGCGATTTTTCTGTTACCCATAATCCGTGCGTGACCATCCTTTATGTAGTTAGTTGCACTATATCGGCATTAGTAATATTTGTTCAAATGGGATTGTTCAGAAATGATAAGAGTAACAACTCTAAACAGGAAAGGGGCATTTTTCGTTCGGAAGCGCCTCTGGATAAAAACTAAATATGAATCTTACATCTCATCCACTGCATACTTTGTGCGAGAGCTGTCGAATTGAACATGGTATTGCCTTCCATCTTTTGAGATGAGAGCAGTGCTGCCTACAACGTTATGCATTGGAATATCGATCATAGACCAACGTGAACAGTCTTCTAACTCTAGTACAGTAAGTCCCATTTGCTGTGACAACTTTAGAACTATTGATTTTGAATTATTGCCCATCTTTTCACTCCTCCATAGTTGCAGATTATTGCATCTTGTTGCATTGGTGAAGTAAGGTCAATTTAAGGCTGAGACAATTGAACAGAAATGAGGTCTAACAAAGTTTGGGGCCTTTTTGTGTTACACGATCCGTCATCACACTTCTGGATAAAAATGCGTTACGAAAAATCGAAGATTAGCAATTCATTAATAACTCTTTGTAAGTCAAATATTGCCAGTTAATAAGCTTTCGTACAGTACGCACTTTGCGACGTTATTTT